>CAZDSN010000418.1:0-4428 GCA_964507675.1 uncultured Ardenticatenaceae bacterium
CTAGCGACGCCGCCCAAAGCGCTGCCGCCACGCCTGCAGTTGAGGTCTTCTTGCCGCCAGCGGATAAGGCCGCCACGCCAGCAGACACGGCGCAAAACTTCTACGCCTGGTATCTGGATGCCATCCAGGAAACGCTGGCAGGCAACCGCGAGAACCCCCTGGCTAACGGCGACGTGGTGCGCAGCGGCTATCTGACGCCGCAGCTCATGCAGCGAATCGTAGAACTTGTACTGAAGTTTGATGAAGAAGGTTTTGTGGGGCTTGATCCGTTGTGGTGCGCCGGCGGGACGCCGCCAGACAGCTTCTACCTGGATGGGCAGGTTAACAACAACGGCGCGCCCATGCTCCTGATGCGCACCAACCTGCCGCAGCACGCCTTTATCCTCTATTTACAGCAAACGGGGAACCTGTGGCAAATCAGCGACATTGCCTGCACGGGCACACCAGAAGGGGTAGTCAACGCCTTCTATCTCTGGTATCTCAGCCGTCTGCAGCAGCCAGACGGCGCGGCTCTGGCTGACGGCGAGTACCGTGCCAGCGGCTTTCTGTCGCCGGCGTTGATAGAGCAGGTGGATGCGTGGGTAGCTGCCGGCAGCGCCGGCGACGATCCCTTTCTCCTGTCCGCCAGCCTGCCGCTCGGTTTTAGCGCGGCTCCTCTGGAAAACAGCGGCAGCGCCGTTCTTTTGCAGCAGACGTTCGCCGACGCCAACCAATCGCTGCGCATTGACCTGACGCAGCAGGGCGGCTATTGGAAGATAGAGCGTATCCGCCTGTCCGGCAACTAAAAGGCTACACGAATTCTGTGGCGGGCAGGCGTCCGGCGGCTTTCAGGACGTAAAGGGCATCGGCGGTGACGAACTCGTTCAGGCGCGTGCGGCTGATGCCGCCCCAACTGACGCGAGAACGACCGCTAATCGGCTTATCGGTCACCCGATAATACACCTTTTCGGCAGAGAAGCCGCCATCCGGCAGCCTTTTGGCTTCCAGCACATCCAGCGCCTGCTGACAGCGCTCGTCGTGGATGAAGCCGGCTTCAGCCATCACCTTGAGGCCAAACAAGATGTCGTAATGCCAGTAGCAGGGATAGTGCAGGGCCACGAAATCGTCCGCTATGATGGCCCCGTCTGTCTGGCGGCGGAACAGGCGGCGCTTGAGGAAGATTTCGGCAGCGCGTTCGGCGGCTGCACGGGACTGCGAGCTGCCCGTGATGCGCGCGTGCAGCGCCAGCCCGCGCAGGGGGATCAGGCTTTCCATGAAAGAGGAATGCGCGGCAGCCGGATTTTTGTCGCAGTTCCAGCCGCCATCGGGCCACTGCCAGGCGATCAGGCGGTCGGCTAAGGCATCGGCGCGGGCGTCAGCCAGGCCCAGCGTCAGCAGGGAGTAAAGGGCGTTCCCTTCTTGCGAAGCGCAGCGGCGCACCCGGCCATTGATGGTTTTGATGCCTTTCTGGTGCGTGGCCCCAAGCAGCCACTGGTAGACCTGTTCGCGCAAGGGGATCAGGGCGGCGTCGCCCGGCGGGTAGCCCATGTCCGCCAGGTCCGCCAGCACCCAGTGCGCCCCCACCCACTTGGTATACGGGTGGTAGGGAATCCCGCCCGTTTCGTCTCGTTCAGCCAACAACTGCTGCACGCGGGGGGAGGTCTGGATTTGGGCGCGCAGATGCCGGCATTCCGCCGTCTCCTCCCCCTGACCCACCCCACTTCGCAGCAGCTTCAGCCGCACTGACGGTTCATCTGAATGAAGTAGTTGATTCATCACAGCATCCATAATCACCTCCCCAAAAAACTATCCCCCCAAAAAACGCCGCCACAGCAACGCCTCATACCTCATACCTGCCCGTCCCCCTACTTGATGGCGACTGGCAGGTAGATCAGCTTTGCGCCGCCGGCAATTTCGTACCAGTAGCCAAGCGTGCCGGCATAATGGGCGCTGGCAGCGCTTCCCACAGCAGTCTGGCCCATAGTCACATTCACCGCGTAATGGGTAGAGGCCGCCGCGCCGCCGCCGCCGCTCAGCGGCGCCATCCAGTCCAGGGCGTAATGGGGCGAGGACATGGCCTGCGTGCTAACAACGACTACCAGGCAGACGATCAAGACCAGCAGTAGAAGAATTCGTACCCGCTGCATGATACACCTCCTCAGCCGTCGTATGCCAGCGTCAGGCGAATGCCGCCAATCTCAACCCAGGTAGACGCGCCGCTAAATCCCATTTCCAACGTCAGGTACAGCACGCCTGAGTCAGGCGTGAGCGTGTTGTTGGCGGTCAAATCATAGGATTGCACGCAGCCGGTGGGATTATTGCCCACGTCGCACACGTGGTCGGCGGTGTCGTACAGGATGGTGAGATAGCAAGAGGACGTGGCGCATACGCCAGTTTGCCGGCGCAGCAGCACCGCTACCAGGGCGTCAAAATCGGTCGCGCCTACCCAGTATATCCTCATGCCCGTCACCCGCACATTTTGCCCATAGAGCGTACCGGGGACGGTAATAGGCAGCATCACGTTTTTGTTGCCGGCAGTCGCGCCGCGGTAAATCTTAGCGCCGCCGACCGTGTCCATGTCAATGATAGTGCTGTCCGACTGGCGATAAGGGCGCACGCCGCTGCCGCTAATCCACAGATAAGTAGGGGCGGCGCTTTGCACAATGCCGCTGCCACCCAGCTTCAAAGCGGGCCCCGTGGCGCTGGCGGCAAACACCCCCACCCCGCTGCCGCTGTTTTCCACGTGCAAAATCGAACTGTCGCCGCTGAGGGCATATTTGACGAGAGCGCCCGGTCGCAAACTCCAGGCGTAGGGGACATTATCCACATACTGGCGCGGCGTCATCTCCCCGTCATCTTCAACCTCGACGCTAAAATAAAGCTGCCGCCCATCAATAGGACAGGAAGAGGCAGCCATGTACTTGCTAAACAGTCCATTTTCCACAGTGACGCTTCGGGTATCCGCACACAGGGCTGTGCCCCCGGTGAATACGTCATAGAGACGAAAAGTGAGCGAATACGTTCCATTCAGCGGGCTGCCGCCGGCATCCGTCAGCCGCCCCTGAATGGGAATGTAGCTGCTGCGCGCATCGGGCGCATCGGGTAATTCCTGGCGCGGCGGCGCAGGCTCGTTCGTCAGCGATTGGCTGAGTACCAGACTGCCCGGCAGCACAACCAGCGCAAACAACAAAGAGACGAGCAAAACAAAGCTGAAACGCGGCTTGCACTTCATTGTCTACTCCTTTGAAAACAGTGTATCGTAGGGCGGGTTGCCAACCCGCCCATGCTTCAAAAACAGTTTCACGCGGAGACGCGGAGGGCGCGGAGGAAAGATTAGTGAAAATTCGTGTGATTCGTGGCTAAAATTTTCATCCGTCCAGAACCGGCTAAAGCCTCGACTCCGGAGTCGAGGCTTTAGCCGGTTCAAGCATTTCGCGCGCATTGCCGGAAAACCTTGCGGTTTGGGTACAGGTCGGTGTTATAATAACGTAAAAAACTCGGTTTCTCTGAGAAACCGAGTTTTGGGGCAGTTGGGCAGTACAGGACAGTGGAGAGCGGGATGAGCGTTACGTTGGTTTTGCGTACTCAGGATGACCAGATCAGCGCGCGGCACGAGGGGAATGTGCTGGCCACGACGGCGGTGGGCAGCCTGCCCACAGTGGCGCAAGCGCAGGCGGAGCCGGGCGAAGCCGGGGCGCGCCTGTTGGCGGCGCTGGGCGGGGCGGCGCTGCTGGCGCTGCTGCCGGAAAGGGGCGGCTGCCTGATCCTGGACATCCCCCCCGCCGACCCCGCCGACGCCGTGCCCTGGGAGTTTGCCCGCCTGCCGCGCGGCCAATTCCTGGCCTGCGAACACGACCTGCTGCGCCTGGTGGACGCCGACGCGCCGCCGCCGGCGGTGGGCGCGGATGGCGGCTTGCAGTTGGTGGCGTTGGGGGCTGACCCGCTGGTGGACGAAGCCGGGCAGGCGCGCGCAGGGTATCGCTTGCAGTTGGATCGGGAAATGCGCCAGGTGCGGCGGGCGCTGCGGCAAAGCGGCAAACAGGTGACGGGCTGGCGCATCCCGCCCACGCCGGCGGCGCTGCGGCGCGCCCTCAGCCGCCCCCGACCCACCTGGCTGCACCTCTCCTGCCACGGCAATGTGGCTTCTACGCCGGATGGCCCCATTGCCATTTTGCAGTTGGAGGATGACAATGGCAAACCGTCCCTGCTGCTGGGGCGGGACCTGTCCGCCATGGTCCCCGGGCACACTGTGCGCCTGGCGCTGTTGAGCGCTTGCCACACGACGGACGGGCAGGCAAACCTGGCGCGGGCGCTGGTGCACAATGGGCTGCCGGCGGCTATTGGCATGAATGGGGAATTCCTGGACCCGTTGAGCGACGACCTGGCGGGGGCGTTGTATGAGGCGCTGCTGCAAGGGCAGGATGTGGCGGCGGCCGTGCGGCAGGCGCG
>CAZDSN010000419.1:0-4425 GCA_964507675.1 uncultured Ardenticatenaceae bacterium
GCCTCGCTCCGGTATCGTCCACTGTAAACGCCAAAGATTCCAGAATTGTCTTGATTTCACTTGTAGACAAATCAATTCCCCCCAGCCGGGCCACTTCCGCTGCCGTCAACGGTACGGTAACTGGCTGCGGCGGATTGGGATAATAATCAATAATCCCCTGGGCCACCACGCCGCCCGCCAACTGCCGCAGCAGTTCTGCCGCCCGCCGCGCGCCCAGCAACGCCTGGCTGGGATGCACGCCGCGGCTAAAGCGGAACCCTGCTTCGCTTTTGATTTTCAGCCGGTTGGTCGTCTGGCGGATGTTAATGTAATTCCAGGCCGCCGCTTCCAGCAAGACGTTGCAGGTATTGTCGTTGATCTCGCTGTTTCGCCCACCCATGACGCCCCCCAGACTGAGATTGCCCAGTGGGTCGGTCACCAGGATATTATGCGGCTCAAGCTGGTGCGTCACCCCATCCAGCGTGGTCAGCGTTTCGCCAGAGTGGGGCAGGCGCGTGTGAATGTGAATGGGACCGCCTGGGTCATATTCGTCGGCGCGGCGGCGCAAAAAGTCATAGTCGAAGGTGTGGTTCGGCTGCCCCATTTCTAGCATCACGTAGTTGCTGATGTCCACTACCACGTTGATGGGGCGTTGGCCCGCCAATTGTAGCCGGCGCTGCATCCATTGGGGACTGGGTTTCTGGGTAACGCCCTCAATGACCAGCGCCACGAAGCGGGGGTTGAGTTCGGGGTTGTCTGTGGTCAGGCGCACTTTGTCTGCCGCCGGCGGCCCTTCCATCACCACGTCATAGCTGGGATAACGCACCTGCTGCCCGGTCAGCGCGGCCACTTCGCGGGCCACGCCAATGACGGAGGCGCAGCGAGCAATGTTGGGGATGATGGCAATGTCGAATACCACGTCGCCCAGGACGTCCACCAGCGGCGCGCCAGGCGTATAAGCCCCTTCCAGCAAGAGGATGCCTTCGTGTTCGCCGCTCAACCCTAGCTCTTTTTCAGAACAGAGCATGGAGCGGTTATAGACGCCGCGCAGGCTGCGCCCTTTCAGCGTCATTTTCACCTGCCCCTCTTTGTGCCCGTCGTATAGTTCCGCGCCTTCTAAGGCATAAGGGGAATACACCTGCAACTGGCTGATGTCTCCCTGGCCTAGAAAAGGGAACAGGTTGGGCGCGCCCGTGACCACCTCTTCCCGTTCCGCAGCGCCATAATCTACCACAGCCAGCACCAACCGTTCCGCGTTAGGGTGCGGCTTCACTTCCAACACCTGCCCCACCACGATTTTTTGCGGGTCCCACACCAACCGGCTGGCATCATTGCCGCCAGGGACGCCAATATATTCGATGTGCTCCACTTCCAGACCAGCCAGCGTTAGCCGTTCGGCCAGTTCAGCCGGGGGTAGGGTAATGTCAACGTATTCTTTTAGCCATGACAGCGGGACTTTCATGCCTTACTCCATAGGGGGCGGGTTGTGTCGCCCTTAAAACTGCCGCAAGAAGCGCAGGTCGTTGCTCCAGAAATAACGAATATCTTCTATGCCGTATTTCAACATGGTAATGCGCTCTGGCCCCAGGCCAAAAGCAAAACCTGAATGTACGTCCGGGTCGTAGCCGCCGTTGCGCAGCACCGTGGGATGCACCATGCCGCAGCCCAAAATCTCCAGCCAGCCGCTGTATTTGCACACCTGGCAGCCGCCGCCGTTGCATAAAATACATTCCACGTCCATTTCGGCGCTGGGTTCGGTGAAGGGGAAGTAGTTGGCGCGGAAGCGCACCGGGCGATCAGCGCCAAAAATGCGCCGGGTGAATTCCACCAGCGTGCCTTTCAGGTCGGCAAAGGTGATATTTACGCCCACTGCCAACCCCTCCACCTGGTGGAACTGGATTTCGCTGCGGGCGGTAATTTGTTCGTAGCGATAGCACATGCCGGGCAAAATCACGCGGATGGGATGCGGGTAATACTCCTTCATGGCGTGAATCTGGCCCGGACTGGTATGGGTGCGCAAAATGACGCCAGGGGTGATGGTGTGGAACGTATCCCACATGTCGCGGGCAGGATGGTGCGGTGGGATATTGAGCAATTCAAAATTGTACTCGTCTGTCTCTACGTCCCGGCTGCGATAAATCTGGAACCCCATGTCGCCCCAGATGCGGTAAATGTCGCGCAGCGTCTGCGTGGCCGGATGCAGCCCTCCCCGCCAGATGGTGCGGCCAGGCAGGGTGACGTCAAGCGCTTCTGCCGCGATGCGCGCTTCCAGTTCCGTCCCCTTGAGCTGCGCCAGGCGCTCGTCATAGACAGCTTGCAGCGCCTGCTTGACTTCGTTCACGCGGCTGCCAAAGGTCGGGCGCTCTGCCGGCGCCAGTTGGCCGACCTGGCGCGTCATCAATTGCACAGTTCCTTTCTTGCCCAGCGCGCTTTTGTACCACGCTTCTAACGCTTCGCTGGTTTGAATCTGCTGCAAGGCGGTGAGTGATTCCTGGTAGATGGTTTCGAGTTGTTTCAGCATGTTCTTTTCCATCTCGTCGAGTGGGTTCTTCTGAATAGACTACACGGGCGGGTATGCTCTCATACGCCAACGCCGCAAATAAAAAACGCGGCTGGAAGGCCGCGTTTCTGTTTTGCCTGGGTGTCTGGGTGCGCTTCTAGGAACAGCCCGCAACGACCCGCCTGCTTAACGCGGCGTGGTGAGTGTGTTGCTAAAGCTAAAAAAGAAGAAGCGCTGCCGTTTCATGGTTATTGATGATAGCATTTGGGAGGAGTGGTGTCAAGATGCGAAAAAACAATTTGCTCGATTAGCTTATCAATGACAGACTGAGGCGGCAGTTCAACTGAGCCGATTTGCTGGTCAAGCGATACCAATGTTTCGTGGCAGGGATAGGGCAGGGCGCGCAGATCAGTGGCGTTGACCTGAGTATGTCCGTTGAACAGCCTGAAAAATCTGTCAACCATAGTAGAGTTCAGGTATAAGGCAAGCCCGCGAGCCAGTGAGGGGGATAAGCCATGTCCCCGCCTGTGAAAAACGTTCAGGTGATTCTCAAAACCAACCCAGTCCGTCATAACCTGAGAGGGATCATAGACCGCCGCGACAATGCGTCTCTTTTCTTCCTTCGATGAGAATCTGCGAGTGATCGTATACCAACCATTGGGCAGAAGCCACTTCCGAGTAGCGTTTGAATCTTCTATGGAATTGGGTTTTTTGCCGTCTGGCCTGGGCCAGACAATGGTTCCTTTGTGGAAGTGAGCGGGGTAAATCAAGGGTACCGACAAAGGGACAATTCCCTGATGAATGAAGGCGCGCAGTCGAAAATCAACAACAGGGCCGGTTGATACGGTGATTCCCAGATCGTTGAGGGAGCAGGTAAGTGATCTGATATGGCGAACCAGTTCGGCGTCTTCTGCGCATGCCGGCATATGGATGACCAGTTCCGCATCATCGGGATGAATAACATCGGCAAAAGGAACTTGCCTGGAAGTAATGTTTTGAAAGTCAGGGCCCTGACTGGCTGTTATGACGACCTGAGGCGACTGCGGCGTTTGGGAAAGGTGATAGATGACGTTTTCTTGTAGTACCTTATCGTCGCGGAACGCAGCGTCGCGTGTTTCCAATACGTGAATCTGGCGAATGCTGGTTTCCGAGAGCAAAATTTTGCGAAAAGGCAAGAAATAGGGGCCGTTGGCAAAGCTGCGGGGGGTGATGGCGACGAGTTCGCCGTCTGGCGCGAGCAGTTTGACGGCTAGGGACACAAAGGCAGCGTACAGGTTAGTAGCCTCAATGCCGGCACGCCTTAACATTTTTCGATGAGTGGATAGGCTCTGTATTTTCTTATAAGGCGGATTGGTAATTACATGAGTATAACGGGGGCGTTCTACGAAAAGGCCGCCTTCCAGGATTTCAGAAGCATGTTGAATGAAGTCTTGCTGCAGCAGCCGAAAGGTCATCTTAATGCCGGCAGCTTGAGCAGCTTGGACGCACTCTTCCAGCGTAAGTTGTAGGGAATCAGCCAGATTGTCGTCAATTTCATAGGCTGTCACCGAGATTCGCCGTGGACGTTTCGGCTCCGAACAGAGACGTTGAATGAACGCTGCCGTAAGGGAGCCAATGCCAGCTCCGGGGTCAAGCAAAAAGACCTCAGGCTGGGAAATATTAGAAAACATAGAAGCCATAAACCCGGCAATAGGAGCCGGCGTCATAAACTGCCCCAATTCCGATTTAACAGCCGGTGCGAGGTCGGGCAGGGCCATTAATCTACGCCTGTCAGCTTTTGTTGAGAGTGCGACATTGTGAGCGAAGCATGGCTGAGATTGAGTTGGCTCTTAAATATAGCATTCGTTAGAGTAAGCTTAAATCCCCTGAAATACTTACTAGACGGAGACTAAGTTGATTCTATGCGTCCAGTCGCTAAGGCAATTAGTACCAAGCTGATGTGCAGG
>CAZDSN010000420.1:0-4425 GCA_964507675.1 uncultured Ardenticatenaceae bacterium
TCACTTTCGCGGCAGCAGGCTCAACAAAATTTGTCGCTCTTCCTCGCCAAACACGCGCAGCCCGAGCAAACCGAGTGGATAGACGGCTACTCCCGCCAGCAGCCCAATCCACAAATCGAATTGCGCACCCAGCCACATGGCCGCCAGCATCACGGCAGTGATCAGCACCGGTTTCCACAGCAGCCGCCGCCAGCCTACGTCCGGCATCTTGCGCACCAGGTAAATGTGAAACACCACCAGCAACACGATTTCCGAGGCAATGGTGATCACGGCGGCGGCTCGATATCCGTATAGGCGCAGGAAAATCAGGTTAGCGATTAAGTTGAAGCCTACGCCAATGGCGAACGCCCGCGTCTGCATGCGCTCCTGGCCCAGAGCAATGAGGACATAATTGGTAACGCTGTTGAGCCAGCCAAATGGGATAGACCAGACCATAATCCGCAGGGCAATAGCCCCATCGGGCAAAAAGGCCGCGCCACCCAGGAGACCGATGAGCACTTCTGCCAGCAGCGTGGTAACGGCAGCCAGGGGGAGAGCCACCAGCGTTAGCAGCTTCACCGACATGCGAAAGGTGCGACGGGCATCAGCCAGAGCGCTTTGCACCTGGCGCGATATGACCGGAAACAGGGCAAAGGTAAAGAAGGCCGGGATGACGTTGAAGGCGCGCACGTATTTGTAGGCGCTGTCGTACCAGCCGACCTGTTCATCTCCTTTGAACTGCTGCAAGAGGGGAACATCTACCAGGAAGAAGACGGTAGCCAGCAGGTGGTTCAGCATGAGCGGGTAGCTGGCTGTGAGCATCTGCCGCTGCAAGCCGGGGTCAATGCGCCAGGGGCCAGGAAGACGGAATTGGCGCAAAGCAGCGGTGGTCAGGACAGCCAGTGTCAATAGATTGACCAGAATGGAAACGCCAGCCAGTCCGACAAAGCCCCAACCCAACACCAGTACCAGCACGCCAAAGGCGACTTTGAGGATGGTGGTGACGGTGGTGATGGCTGCCGGCATTTCTGCCTGCTCATAAGCATAGAACAGCCCCGTCAACCCCTGGCCCATGCCCGAGAAAACCATGCCCACCATCAGCAGCACAATGGCCCATTGCGTGGCGGCGTCCAGGGGATTGTCACCCCATGTCCGCCCCAGCACATAGAGGACGACAGGCAGGCTGCCCACCAGCCCCGTGCCCAAACGCAGCAAACTGGTGTTCAACAGATAACGACTGGCCTGGCTTTTATCTTGGGATACTTCGCGGATGATCAAGGTATTCAGGCCCCAGTTGGCGATAATCTCATACAGGCTGGCAATGGTGATGGCTGTGGCGTAGCTGCCGGCATCCCCAGGCCCTAACAGGCGGAGATAAAAAGCGGCAAAGACAAAATCAATCGCCCGGTTAAATAGATTCAATACCATCGGCGCCAGGCTGTTCCTGGCAATGCTGCGCGTGTTCGTCAGCTCCCCTTGCTGCGGGTAAAATCGCCGCCACGCCCACACCGCCAGAGCAAACAGCAAGATGATGCCACCCATGAAACTGGTCAGGCCGCCTAACTTAAAGCTGAGCGGGCTGTAACGAAAGCGGACTTCCCACTCTCCAGCTTCTAGCTGCACGCCGCGGAAGTTGCCGTTCACGCGCACAATCGGCGCTTTTGTTTCGGCTGCTGCCGGCATCACTACCCCCGTTTCACTAACCGTCAAGGGCCGGGCGAAGGCATCCCAACCAGGCGCGAAGCTGTCATTGAGCACCAGCCAGGAGGGGCCTTCAACGCTGGCGCGCACCGTGACTTCAATGCTCCCGTAAGCGGTAATAGCCGCGGGCGTCAGGCTGGCAGGTTGGGCCGCATCTCCGTTTGTGGTTATCCCTATAGCGGCAGCGTCAGCGGCAGCAATATGCACGTACTGGCGCGGGTCATATTGAGCCATGCTGGCCAACGGATCGGGCGTGATTAAGGTGGCGGAGCGGGGCAAAGTAAAGGCGCGGGGAGCCACAGCCAGGTTTTCGTACACGCGCAGCCCTTCTCCCTGCCATGCCAACTCGAGCTTGGGCAGGTCCAGCATTTGTGACGTGATGACATATTTCACCCCTAACACGTCCAGCAGCGGGGAGTTGAGCGATTCCCAACGCACGATGGGCTGCACCCGATTGAATTGCAGTTCATTTTGGGATTCAATGGTCCCCATGTAACGAGTGTATTGTTTGGGGATCACCGACTCATAGCCGCGCACATCCTGTAAATGATAAGGCCAGCCGGCGTTGGCATTGAGTGGCTTCTCTCCGTGGGGGTCAAAGGTGGTAAAGCGCCAGGAGCCTGGCTGCGCTGCCAGCCATTGCAGCAGTTGGGGCTGGAAGTCGAGCAGTTCTGGAGCGTTGGCCGCATGGAAGCCGGCGCTGGCTGTGTATAGGTCAGCGCCAATGACGACGGCAGCGGCGACCAGCCACAACGCCCGGTGGGCGCGCGCCAGCCGTGGGCCAAACCATAACAGCCCGCCGCTGACCAGGAGCGCCGCCGCCAGCGCCAGGAACTGCCAGAATTCGTAGCTGTAAAAGGCGCGGGTGTGGGGGAAGGCCGCCGGAGCCAGGGCCAGACCCATGAACAGACGTTCAATTGTTGGCTCAAGCGCAGAATATAATACCCAGGAGGCGGCCAGACCGAGCAACAGGCAAATGCCGGCGGCCATTACCAGCCCCCCCAGCCAGCGAATAACGCCTGATGGAGCGCGCCGGGGAAGTTGCGCCTGAACATAATCTGCGCCAAAGCCAGCCAGCAAAGCTACAGCGGCCGACAAAGGGAAAACCCAGCGGAAGGGAGAATGGAGTTGATTAATGCCTGGCAAACCATAGTACAGCAAGGCATAGAGGGGTGTGCCAAAAATAAAGGCCAGCGAAGCCAGGCTGAGTCCAGCCAGAAAGCCAACGTGGCTGCGGCGCTGCGGCCGTCCGCGAGCCGACCAGACGCCCAGCGCAGCCAGGATAAGGGGTAGAATCCCCAGGTAAATACCTCCTTCGACGTAATTCTTGATGCCCCAATCGCTGCTTTGTGGCCCGTTGGGGTTGGGTTGGCCGTAGCTGTTCAGGGTAAATGGGAGGCGCTGGCCGCTGAATACGTCCACATAGTTGTGATGGGAGGGGTTGCCAAAGAAGTTGGGCAGCGCCAGGGTGAGAATGCGGCGGGGAGGAAAAGCCCAACCGCGAACTTCGGCCAGGGTGGCAGAGCCTTCGCGAAAATTGGTCTGGCCTACTTCGGCAAAAGGGAGGAACTGGATTGCGCCCAGCATCAGGCCCAAGGCGACCAGGCTGAACAGCCAGACAGGGGGCTTGAGCACGGCCAACAGACGGCGGCGCAGTGTGGCATCACGGCGCCAGATGCGCCACAAGGGTCCGGCCAGCCGCCAGACAGAGAAGGCAGCCATGACCAGCAGGGTGTAATAGGTGATTTCAATGTGGCCGGCCAGCACCTGGCAGCCCAGGGCAATGGCTCCGATGACCATCCAGGGCAGGGTTCTGCCGGCATTCTCTCCATCCCCCGCCCGTTGGATCACCAGTTCCACACAGGCCAGCAGCAGCGGCAGCCAGATCGCTGCGCCAATGATCATGGGAAACGCCGCCGCGCTGACCAACATAAAGCCGCAGCTTTGAAAAACCAGCCCGGCCAGAAAGGCGCTGCCCCGCCGCTGCCCGAGGACGCGCCCCAGGAAGTAAGTGAACAGACCCGCCAACCACAACTGCAGCAGCGTGTACCAGCCATACGCTTTAACCAGCGGCAGCGCCAGAAACATCAGCCCTAACGGGTAATACGCCCCATGTTGGCCGGCAGCCAGAAAAGGCACACCAGCAAACAGATAGGGATTCCACAAGGGAATGATGCGCTGTTGGAGGCTCTCCTGGATAAACTGCTTCCAGGCGTAGTTTTGCAGGATCAGGTCGCTGAGCAGGTGGTTTTGGGGATGTTCAATGCCGAAAGCGGCAGCGTAGCTGGTCCATGGCTGCCATTGAAACAGGTTATCCACAGGCAGCATCATCTTGTGGCCCAACGTGACGCCGCCAAAGAACAAAAATGGCAGGATAAGGAATCCTGCCATGATCAAAATATTCAGGCGCACATTAGATGCTTTCATGTGGTGCAATTTTCCAAATTGCACGGACAAACTAACCGTTTGTCCTACATTTTTGAAGGAGTGACTAATCCAGCCTGTTTGCTGGTGTGAAGTTGCGGTAGTGCCACATGACCTCCCAGACGCGCAGGGCGGCTTCTAATTTGATGGGAATGGTCAGTTTGGATTGGCCGATGCGTCTATCCTCAAAATAGATAGGGATTTCCACAATACGGTAGCCCAGTTTTTCGGCCACGTAGGCCATTTCAAATTGGAAACTATAACCTTGAGATCTGATTTCGTCCAGGTTAATGACGCGCAGCGCCTGCGCCCGCCAACATT
>CAZDSN010000421.1:0-4397 GCA_964507675.1 uncultured Ardenticatenaceae bacterium
CGCGCCGACTTGCGCCAGAAACTGCCAACCGGGCCTGATAGCGCAGCTGGCCAGGACGCCCAAGAGCAGGAACTGGCGCGCCGCCAATACCAACAGCCTTTTGACCTGGCGCAGGGACCGCTGCTGCGCGCGCTGCTCATCCAGCGGTCGGCAGAGGTTCATCACCTTTACCTGACCATTCACCACGTCGTTTCCGATGGCTGGTCTCTGGGCGTTTTGCTGCAGGAAATCAGCCAGCTTTACCAGGCAAACCTGACAGGACAGCCAGCCGCCCTACCCGAACTGCCGCGACAGTATGCTGATTACGCCGTCTGGCAGCGCGGTTGGCTGTCTGGCGATGCATTCACTGCGCAGCTTGCTTACTGGCAGGCAAAACTGGCCCACCTGCCTACCCTTTCCTTGCCTGCCGACTACCCCCGCCCCGCTGTGCCCGCCTTTGTGGGACAGACGATTGCCTTCACGCTGCCGCCCGCTCTGGTGCGCGCTCTGCGCGCTTTGAGCCAGCAAGAAGAACTATCTCTCTTTACCCTCACGCTGGCTGCGTTTCAAACCTTGCTCTACCGCTACACTGACCAGACAGATGTGGTTGTCGGCGCGCCTGTCGCCAACCGGCGGCGTGTGGAAGTAGAGGGCCTGATTGGCTTTTTTGTGAACACGCTGGCGCTGCGCGCTGACCTTTCCGGCGAGCCCACCTTTCGCGCTCTGCTGCAGCGCGTGCGCGCTGTGACGGAAGAGGCTTTTGCGCATCAGGATATGCCCTTTGAAAAGCTGGTGGAATCCTTGCAGCCGCAGCGGGACTTGAGCCGCAACCCCTTGTTCCAGGTCGCTTTTGTGTATCAGAATGCGCCGCTGCCGGCATTAAAAATGTCTGGACTGCGCCTGACCCCCCTGGAATTGGACACAGGCGTCAGCCGCAGCGACCTGGAACTGCAGTTATGGGAAACGACGGACAGCGGCGAGGACGTGCTGCGCGGTTCGCTAACGTACAGCGCCGAACTCTTTTATCCGCACACCGCTGCCCGCCTGGTGACCCATTTTCAAATCCTGTTGACCAGCCTTGTGGCTAACCCTGACGCGCCCATTTCCCGCCATGCTTTACTTACTGCTGTCGAACAGGCGCAACTGCGCCAATGGAATGCAACCGATCACCCCTTGCCCGGCATTGCCGGCTGGCATCACTGTTTTGCAGCGCAGGCGGCGCGCACGCCCCACCTGCCTGCCTTGCTGAGCAACGGCGTCTCGCTCACCTATGCCGAATTGAACGCTCGCGCCAACCAGTTGGCTCATGCCCTGCAAAAATGGGGGGTTGGCCCGGAGACGCTGGTGGGATTGTGCCTGGAACGTTCTGCAGAGATGGTGGTGGCGTTGTTGGGCGTCCTGAAAGCAGGCGGCGCTTACCTGCCGCTGGACCCGGCATATCCTGCCGCCAGGCTATCTTTTATCCTGGCAGACTCAGGCGCAGCCTTGCTGCTAACTCAAACGGATCTGCGCCATATCTTACCGCCAGACGCCCCGCCCATTATCGATCTCACCCGCGCCTGGTCGCAGATTGCCCATGAATCCGCAGCAGACCCACCCGCGCCTGTTCACCCTGACCAACTGGCTTACGTCATCTATACCTCAGGTACAACGGGGCAGCCTAAGGGCGTCCTCGTGCCCCATCGCGGGCTGATCAACGTCAGCCAGGCGCAGGCAGACATGTTTAAGCTGCCTGCCGGCGACCGCGTGTTACAGTTTGCCTCCCTCAGTTTCGACGCCGCTATTTTTGAGATCGTCATGGCTCTCAGCGTGGGGGCAACCTTATGCCTGGCTGCCCCAGAAAAGCTGATGCCCGGCGCGCCCCTGTTTAACTTCTTGCAGCAGCAGCGGATCAATCTGGCAGTGCTGCCTCCTTCGGCGCTGGCCGTCATGCCTGCGGGCGAACTCCCACACCTGCATACCATCACCGTGGCTGGCGAAGCCTGCCCGGCAGAGGTGGCGCAAACCTGGTCTGCTGGTCGCGCCTTCTTCAACCTGTACGGTCCTACGGAAGCCGCCATCTGGACGACAGCGGAGCCAACTGTTGTTGCGCACGAGACGCCCCCCCCTATTGGTTGTCCCATTGCCAATACGCGCATTTATGTGCTGAACAGGCAGATGCAACCCGTTCCCGTTGGCGTTCCTGGCGAGTTGTACATTGGCGGCGTTGGCGTGACGCGCGGTTATTTGCGGCGACCGGGCTTGACAGCCGTTTCTTTTACGCCAGACCCGTTTGCTGGGCAGCCGGGCGCGCGCCTGTACCGCAGCGGCGATCTGGCCCGTTTTTTACCAGATGGCCGGCTGGAGTTCCTGGGACGGGTAGATCAGCAGATTAAACTGCGCGGTTTTCGCATTGAACCAGAGGAAATTGAAGCGGCGCTGCGGCAGATTGCCGGCATTCGCGCCGCCCTAGTCATTGCTCGTGAAGACGCGCCGGGCGATAAGCGGCTGGTAGCTTATCTGGTATGGGATGGGGGCTCCAGCCTGCCTGTTTCAGAACTGCGCCACTCCTTACAACAGCGCCTGCCAGCGCACATGATCCCGGCGGCTTTTGTTAACCTGCCCGCGCTGCCCCTGAACCCGAACGGCAAGATTGATCGGCGCGCCTTGCCCGCGCCTGCTGACGCCGGCAGCGCGGCTGCCCAAACCTACGTTCCGCCCCGTACTCAGGTGGAAGAAGTGATTGCCGGCATCTGGCAGCAGCGTCTGCAGCGGGAACAGGTTGGCGTCCACGACAACTTCTTCGACATCGGCGGTCACTCTCTGCTGCTGGCGCAGGTACACCAACAAATCACAACCGCCTTACAGCGCCCCGACCTCCCCCTCACCGACCTGTTCAAATACCCGACCATTGCGGCTCTGGCCCGCCATCTGAGCGGGGAAGCAGCCCCCGAAAAAACGCTATCTGCTGCCCAGACATCTGCTGCCGCCCGCCGCGATTTCCTGCGCCGCGTGTCCACTGCCGGCGGCGATCGCCAGCAGCGTTGAATTGAGAAGATTGTATGCACGACGTCCCCCCTTATGAAGCTCGCCTGTATGACATTGCCATTATCGGCATGAGCGGACGCTTTCCTGGCGCTGATGATCTGGACGAATTCTGGCGCAATCTGGAGGAAGGCGTAGAAAGCGTTACCTTCTTCAGCGACGCCGAACTGTTGGCTGCCGGCGTCCCCCCCTCTCAACTGGCTCACCCAGCCTATGTGAAGGGACGACCTATCCTATCTGACATCGAGCAGTTTGACGCCGCTTTCTTTAGCCTGTCCCCGCGCGAGGCGGATATGATGGATCCGCAGCAGCGGCTATTCCTGCAAACCGCCTGGCACGCCCTGGAAAATGCCGGCTATGCCCCTACTGCCCCGCGTATCGGCGTTTACGCTGGAGCCAGTATCAGCACCTACTTGTTGAACCATTTGATGAAAAATCAGGCGCAGTTGGAGGGGGCGACCCACTTCCAGGTTTTGCTAGGCAATGACAAGGATTTTCTGGCGACGCAAACGGCTTACCGCCTGGGATTAGACGGCCCCGCCGTCGCTGTGCAGACGGCATGTTCTACTTCGTTGGTCGCCGTCCACCTGGCTTGCCAGGCGCTCCTGACCCACGAATGCGATATGGCCCTGGCTGGCGGCGTTTCTGTTACCGTGCCGCAAAAAGTAGGCTATCTCTACACACCCGAAGGCATCGCTTCCCCCGATGGTCACTGCCGCCCGTTTGACGCCCAGGCGCAGGGGACTACCGGCGGCGAAGGCGTGGGCGTCGTCGTTTTGAAGAGGTTATCAGAGGCGTTGGCTGATGGCGATGCTGTTTGCGCCATCATTCGCGGTTCGGCTATTAACAACGATGGGCAGCGCAAGGTGGGCTACACTGCCCCTAGCCAGCAGGGACAGGCAGAAGTGATCGCCGCCGCCCTGGCGGCTGCCGAAGTGGAGCCGCGCACCATCAGTTACGTGGAGGCGCATGGCACAGGGACCGCTCTGGGCGATCCCATTGAAGTGGCAGCTTTGATGCAGGTGTTTCGGGAAAGTACCCCGGACTGCGGCTTTTGTGCTTTGGGCGCGGTTAAGGGCAATATTGGTCATCTGGACGCGGCTGCCGGCATTGCTGGCTTGATCAAGACCGCATTAGCTTTGCAGCGTCGCCAGATTCCGACCAACGTCAACTTTGCCGCCCCCAACCCAGCCATCCGGTCCCCGTCGGTCACGTCGGTCACGCCGGGGGTCCCTTCTATACCTCTCTTCTCTTTTCTTCTTCCTTCTTTTCTCGCTCTAAAAGGAAGGCACGACGGACGGTTGCGACGGGACCGACGTAAGTCCCTCGGGCCCCTCTGCTTTGTGGCACGTCGGTTGGCCAACCCGACCGACGGGACCGACGTAAACGGGCCC
>CAZDSN010000422.1:0-1310 GCA_964507675.1 uncultured Ardenticatenaceae bacterium
CATAGCTGAGAAGCGCCGTCAGTTTGGAGAAAGCCTCAGCCAGTGCGGTAAAGAAGTGTTTGTGATCAGTGGATGATGGGTTGGGAGTGGTCATGGGGAGATTATAGCGCAGGCAGCGGCAAAACGTAAGCTGAGAAAGTGGTAACATGACGGAAGGGATGGTTGCTTGTGGGTGGAGCGTCGTCTATAATGTAAAAATTCATAGAATGATATGGATGATGGTAGTTTGATGAACGCATGATGGAGGCAAACGTTGGCGGAGTCTTATAGTCAGTCGCCCCTGGTGGCGCCGCCCACTCTGATCCCTATAGAAACAACGCCAGTGGAACGGGCGCAGCGGCCTGAGTTCCTGATGCGGGAAATCGTAGAGACGATTATTTTGACGCTGTTCATCTTCTGGATGGTGAACACGGTGACAGGGCGGTTTCGCATTGAAGGGCACAGCATGGAGCCGACGCTGCATGAAGGGCAGTATGTGCTCATCAATAAGTTGAGCTACTACCTGGATGAGCCGCAGCGGGGGGACATTATTGTGCTCATGTTCCCGAATGACGAAAGTCGCGATTTTATCAAGCGCATTATTGGCCTGCCTGGCGATCACATCGAAATAGGGGATGGTCAGGTGAAGGTGAATGGGGTGGTCTTGAACGAACCCTACATTAAAGCGCCCCCCAATTACAGCGGCAGTTGGATTGTGCCGGCAGACAACTTCTTTGTGCTGGGCGATAACCGGAATAATTCGCACGATTCCCATAGCTGGTCTTTCTTGCCCCGGCGGGATGTGTTGGGCAAGGGATGGCTGATTTATTGGGGGCCGTCCGATTGGGGGTTGGTTCCCCATTACACACATCCTATCAGTTAACGAACGCAGCCGGTGTTTTGCGGAAAGAGACACCGGCTTTTATGATCTTGTGCCAGTACGCCATCCGACGCCGGAGAATAACCGTAGGACAATTGGCTAAATTGTCTCCTCGTGGCATGGGACAATTCGGCGTAAGTCCTGATCAAATTGCCGTACAATTTGTGGCAGCATATGAGCGTTAGACGCGAAGATGTAGAAGCAATGGTGCGCGAGGTGGTCACGCGGCTGTTAGGACAGCCGGGGCTGTCAGGACAGCCGCAGTTAACTGCGCCAGGCGGGTCGCAGCGGCTGATCGTGGATGCGGAGGATGTGCGGCAGATGCCGGCACACTCGCAGCAAACATTGCCGCCACAGACCATTCTCACGCCGCTGGCGCGGCAGACCGCCCTGGAGCGGCGTATCACGTTTGTGGACAAGGCGGCAGCCGGGCTGCCGGCGGCAGCCGGGC
>CAZDSN010000422.1:1410-4393 GCA_964507675.1 uncultured Ardenticatenaceae bacterium
CGGCGCCTATGGTGACGGCAAGCGCGGGGCAGCGTGTCGTGGCTTTGGGCGCGGATCATGGCGGCTATGGGTTGAAAGAACAACTGAAGAAAGTGGTGGCGGCGGCCGGCTATGCGGTAGCCGACTGCGGCACGCACAGCACAGAAGCGGTGGATTACCCTGATTTTGCTTATGTGGTGGCGCGTATGGTAGCCAATGGGCAGGCGTGGCGCGGTATTGTCGTGGATGGCGCGGGTATTGGCAGTTGCATGGCGGCCAATAAGGTGCCCGGCGTGCGGGCGGCAATGTGTTATGATCAGGCGACGGCCATTAACAGCCGCGAGCATAACAACGCCAATGTGCTGGCGTTAGGGGCGGGGTTGATTGGCCCCAGTCTGGCGCAGCAGATTGTGCAGGTATGGCTGCAAACGGAGTTTGGCGGCGGGCGGCATGCGCGCCGGGTGGATAAAATTGAGGCGATTGAAAAACGGTTTGCCAAAGGTTAGCTATTTTTTACTGCCAAGACGCAAAGGACGCCAGGATTTCTTAGCGCTCCTGGCGTCTTTGCGGTGAAATTCCAGAGAAGTTAGAGACCAGGATAGGACGTCTGAGACGAGCATGGCGACGTTGAATGCCGGACAGGTTAACCAGCTAATCGAAGAGATCACGCGCGAGGTGCTGCTGCGGCTGAACCAGGCGCAAACGCCGGCTACGGCCAACAGTTGCACCTGTACCGATGGTCACTGCGTGCAAAACTGCGCCGACAAGGTGCATAAAGTGGTGCAGGCAGGCGCGGCGCGGCTGTCAGCCGGATTGGGGGCGCGCCCGCAGAGCGACGACATTGCGCGCATGATTGATCACACACTGCTTAAGCCGGATGCCAGCCAGGCGGAAATTGCCCAACTTTGCTATGAAGCCAGCACTTACCACTTCGCTTCGGTGTGTATTAATCCCGCTCACGTCAAACTGGCGGCGCAACTGCTCAAAGACTCTGACGTGAAAGTGTGTACGGTGGTCGGGTTCCCCTTGGGAGCCACGCCCGCGGTGGTCAAAGCGTATGAAACGCAGCAGGCCATCCGGGATGGGGCCACGGAAATAGATATGGTTATTAACATTGGGGCGCTGAAGTCGCAAGATTATCGTACCGTGCTGGAGGATGTTGCCGCCGTGGTGCGCGCGGCCCACGCCAATAATGCATTGGTGAAAGTTATTATCGAAGCTGCTCTGCTGACCAATGAAGAAAAAGTGATTGCCTCGCAGTTAGCCAAGACGGCGGGGGCTGATTTTGTCAAGACCTCTACCGGTTTTGGTCCTGGCGGGGCGACAGCCGCGGATGTGGCCTTGATGCGCCGCGTCGTTGGTCCCGATTTGGGCGTGAAGGCGGCCGGCGGCGTGCGTACCTATGCCGATGCGCAGGCCATGATTGAGGCGGGCGCGACCCGGATTGGGGCCAGTGCCGGCATAAAAATAGTCACTGATCGCGCCGGTGGGCGCAGTGGCGGCGGAAATTATTAGGTTCCAAAGAGTTCCCATTATGAATGTTTGTCCTCATTGCCATATAGGTCGTATCCAGCGCCAGGAAGTGCCTTACGTTTGCTGGCTGGACGGTCACATGATGTTGATTCCGCACACGCCTGCCTACGTTTGCGACGTGTGCGATAATCTGGAATATGATCCTGATTTTATGCTGGGCGTGCGCTACCTGATTCACCAACACGAGGCAGGACATAACCGTTCGACCCGCGCCCGACCGAAGAAAGTGGCGGACAAACCGGCCAAGTCTACTGACCTGGCGCCGGTGTGAGGCGATGCCGGCAGTGGCTTTAGGGCAATGGCGATTACAATTGCGCACATGGCCGTGTGGACGAACGATCTAGAACGGCTGAAAACGTTTTATGAGACTTATTTTCAGGCGCAGGCTGGCCCGTTGTATATGAATGCGGTGAAGCAGTTTTCGTCCTATTTTTTGCATTTTGGCGGCGGCGCACGTTTAGAAGTGATGCATTCGGCGACCCTGACCAGTCCGGCGCGCCCGGCTAATGCGCCTGGGTACGCTCACGTGGCTCTGGCTGTGGGGTCTGAGACGGCGGTGGACGCCTTGACGCGGCGGCTGCAGCAGGATGGCTACCCCGTTATGGATGGACCGCGGCGTACAGGCGACGGTTATTACGAGAGCGTTGTCCTGGACCCGGATGGCAATCGTATTGAAATTACGATTTAGTACCTTACGAGTCAACTTCTCGTCCAGTTAACAAGAAAATCTGCCACGAATTGGCGCGAATTAAGAGATAAAAATTCGCGTCATTCGTGGGGAAATCTTTTTGCCTCTGGCTTGTCCAGGTTAGGGAAGGGTATTGTTTATGTCCGTTGAACTGCGCAGTTACGTTTTTTTAGACAGCTTGCAACCGCAGCACGCCGCTTTTTTGGGCACGGTAGCCAGCGGTTTTCTGCCGCTGCCTGGGGACGCCTCTTTGTGGATTGAGATATCCCCTGGCATTGAAATCAACCGCATCACCGACATTGCCCTGAAGGCGACGTCTGTTTTCCCGGGGATGCAGATTGTGGAACGGTTGTATGGGTTGTTGGAAATCCATTCCAGCAGCCAGGCGCGGGTGCGAGCAGCGGGGGCGGCTGTGCTGGCGGCGCTGGAAGTGCAGGAAGAGGATCGCCTCAAGCCGCGCGTGGTTTCCAGCCAGATCATCCGCAATATTGATGCGCACCAGGTGCAGCTTATCAACCGTATGCGTCACGGGCATATGATCCTGGCGGGGCAGACGTTGTATGTGATGGAAGTGCAGCCGGCGGCGTATGCGGCGCTGGCGGCCAATGAAGCGGAAAAGGCGGCGGAACTGAATATTCTGGAAGTACGCGCTTTCGGCAGTTTTGGCCGGGTCTATCTGGGGGGCGAGGAGCGGGATATTATGGCCGGTTACCAGTCGGCGATTGATGCCATTGAGAGTGTGTCTGGTCGTGTGGCGACAGGAAAATCTGAGTAACGAACTGT
>CAZDSN010000423.1:0-4390 GCA_964507675.1 uncultured Ardenticatenaceae bacterium
TGCCGCCCTGGCCCAGGCGGAGTTGGATTATCGCGCCGCGGCAGAAGTGACGCTGTGGGGCGTGGCTCGCGGCGATCCGGCGCTGCAGCCGGGGGCGCGCGTGGAGGTGACCGGCCTGTCCGCGACTGTGGCCGGTCGTTATGTACTCACGCGCGTGGATCATGTGCTGGATGCGCAAGCGGGCTTTGTGTCGGAGTTTTCCAGCGAACCGCCGCCGCCTTTGCGCCGCCCGCACAGCGCTATTGCTGCTTTGGGCGTGGTGACGTCCGTGGCCGATCCCGATGGTTTTGGCCGGGTGCGGGTGGCTTTCCCCACGTACAACAATGTGGAAAGCGAATGGCTGCATGTGGTCAGTCCGGCGGCGGGCGTGCACAAAGGGTTGGTGGCCCTGCCTGATGTGGATGACAACGTATTGGTGCTGTTTACGCACCAGGACCCGGCGCAGGGGGTGGTGGTGGGCGGCATCTATGGCCCCTTTGCGCCTTACGACAGCGGCGTGGAAGGGGATCGCGTGCAGCGGTACAGCCTGCGCACGGTGGGCGGCCACATTATTCGCCTGGATGATCAGGCGAAAACGTTGCGGGTGGAAGACAGCAGCGGCAGTTTTGTGGAGATGGCCCCAGGCAAGGTGAAGTTGTTTGCGCAGACGGATATGGAGATTAGCGCGCCAGGCAAGTCCATTGTGATCGAATGCCAGGCGATTGATTTCCGCCAGCGGTAAGAAAGATGAACTGGTTAACGGAAGACGCCAGACTGATTTGCGCGCATATCAACGGCAAGGTGGCCATCAAGCCAACGCAGGCGTTGGTGACGATTGATGGGCGGCGGGTGCTGGTGGAAACGGATCCGGAGCGTAAGGAAATTGGGGGCTGCCCCAACGTCGGCCCGGCGATCAAGCCGTGCACATTAACGCTGAAAGTGGAGAAAGGGTATTCGCCATTTATCACGATTGAGGGGCGGCGGGTATGCCTGGATACGGTCACGGGTAAGACGGATGGCACGCCGCCGGGGACGGTTTATTATTTTGTGAAGGAACCTGGACAAGATTGGGTGGAACAGCTATGAGTCAAGCACGCTATCGCGCCTGGCGATTTTTGCATCCTGACCTGGACGCTCATGGGGGGAATGCCGGCATTCAACTCTCCCCCAGCGGCGGCATTGCCATGGTGACCGAAGAAGCCTCCGTGCGCCAGGCGATCCTGCTGCTGCTTTCCACCCGTCCGGGCGAGCGCATTATGCGCCCCACTTACGGCTGCGAGCTGTACCGCCTTATCTTTTCCCCCAACGATGACACCACCGCTGGCCTGGCGATTCATTACGTCCGCCGCGCTCTGGAGCGTTGGGAACCGCGCATTGACATCTTGCGCCTGGACGCCAACCGCCATCCCGCTCACGCCGAACTGTTGGATTTGCTGCTGGTGTACCGCGTGCGCCTGACGCAGCGCGTGGACACCTTGCAGTTTTCGCTGCGTTTGACGGGCGCGGAATAATTGAGGGCCGCGGGCAGGATGCCCGCGCTACCGGAAAGAGCATCAAAATATGTCACTGAAATCACCCAACCTGGACGACCGCACTTTTGAGCAGTTGCTGGCCGATGCCCTGCAAATTGTGCAGCAAAAAGGGATCGGCTGGACGGATTTGTCGCCGGGCGATCCGGGCCTGGTATTGCTGGAATTGTTTGCCTACCTGACGGAGGTGATGCTGTACCGCCTGAACCGGCTGCCGGAAAAGGCTTACGTCGAATTCTTGCGGCTGTTGGGCGTCAATTTGCAGCCGCCGGCAGCCGCAGCGGTAGACCTGACTTTTTCGCGGACGCGGGCGGCAGCGCAGCCGCTGGCTATTCCACGGGGTACGCGGGTGACAGTGGGGCGTGGCGGCGGCGAGGAACTGCCTGTTTTTACCACTGCCGAGGCCGCCGAGATTCCGGCTAACGCAACGGAGGTCACCGTAAAGGCGTATCACTGCGATCAGGTGGAAGCGGAACTGGCGGGGTGGGGGAATGGCCTGGGCGGGCAGAGCGTCCAACTGCGCCGCCCGCCCATTATTGCGGACACCGGGGATCGGCTGGACATGGTGGTGGGGGTGGAGGCGCTGCCGGCAGAATTAGACGAACGCATCCCGGCCCGTGAGTATGAGGGGAAGACCTACCGGCTGTGGCGGCAGGTATCCCACTTCACCAACCTGGGTGAAGACAGGCACGTCTACGTGGCGGATCGCAACAGCGGTCTGATCACGTTTGCGCCCTCCGTGTGGATGAGCCGCCCCGACGGCGAACGGGCGGCGGCGACGGAAACGTTGGGTGGGGTGGTGAAGACGTTGGCGGCAGCGCCCGGCCTGGGCAGCGAAATCCGCGCCTGGGTAGTGGACCGCAGCAGCGGTCTGGTGACGTTTGCGCCGGCGGGGCAGTTGGGCCAGCCGGATAATGACCTGGGGGCAGCAGAGACGCTGGCCGCCGTGCCGGGTTTGGGGCGGGAAATTCGGGTGTGGTACCGGCGGGGGGGCGGCGATGCCGGCAACGTTGCCGCCGAACGCCTGACCGTCCTGAAAGACCCCATTGCCGGCGTCAGCGTGATCAACCAGAAGCGGGCCACAGGCGGTAAACCAGGGGAGACGCTGGAGAATGCGCTGCTGCGCGGCCCGCAAGAACTGCACTCGCTACAGCGGGCGGTGACAGCGAAAGATTTTGAGTTGATTGCCCGCAATTATAGCGGGCGCGCCGTCGAGCGGGCCAGGGCGTTCACGCGGGCGGCCCTGTGGAAACATGCCACGCGGGGGCACGTCGAGGTGCTGCTGGTTCCCGACGTCCCTGCCGCCGACAGGGAACGGGTGACCTGGGAGATGCTGCGCGCCCTCGAATCGGAAACGGCGCGGCAGCAAATTGAGACCGCTCTGGATGAACGCCGCCCGCTGGGCACAACCTGCGTTGTCAGTTGGACACATTACAAGCAGGTCAAAGTGCGGGCGACGGTGGTGGTGCAGCGGGAAGAAGACCTGGAAGCAGTACAACGGCGCATTATTCAGCGGCTGCACCAGACGATCACGCCCATCACCACGCCTTTTAACTCCACCGGCTGGCCGTTTGGTCAGGCGCTGCGGGCGTCGCACGTTTATGATGCGGCCCTGGCCGAACGCGGCGTGCGCTGGGTGGATCAGGTGCGCCTGGTGGTGGCGGAAGCCCCGGCGGAGCAGGTGAAGGCGGTGGCTGTGGACTATTTCCAACCGCACACCTGGTATGCCGGCAGCGGCGCAGCGCTTTTTCGCTCCTTGAATGATGGCGAGGGGTGGGAGGCCATGGCCCGTTTTGCTGGCCCCATAACGGCCATCAAAGCGCATACGCGCCGCGCCGGACTGGTAGCAGCGGTGTCGCAACGCGCGGATATGGTTGGTTCGCAGGTGCATATTTCCACCGATTGCGGCGAGACGTGGCAGCCGGCGTTTTCGCTGGCGTTTACGGTTAACGACCTGGATTGGATTATGCGAGATGAAGCGCCAGTGCTGTTCCTGGCAACCAGCAAGGGGCTGTATGAAATTGTGGCGGGGCCGGGCGCCGTGCCCGTGCAGGTTTTAATAGAGCCGCAGTTGCCCCAGGAGCAAGGGTTTTATGCGGTGGCGACGTACACGGATGGGCGTGGCGTGGTCACCGTGGCCGTGGCGGCAGAAAGCCAGCAGGGCATTTATCTTTCGGTTAACGGCGGCGTACCGGGGAGTTTCCGCAAGAAGGGGGTGAATCTGCCGGCATCAGAAGACGTGCGTATCCTGGAAATCCAGGACGACGGCGCGCGCGCTTATCTATGGGCCGGGGCCAATGCCCTGGAGGGCAGCAATGGCAGCGGCTGCTATCGCTGGGAGTTGCGCGGCCTACAAGATCCGCCTGAAGGTTGGGTGGCTTTTGGCCGGGCCTGGCAGGGGGGAAGTTGTAGAGGACTGGCCTTCCATCGCAATCTGGCCTTTGCCGCCAGCCACCGCACGGGCGTGTTGAAGCTGGACGTGGGCCAGGAAAACGCCGGCTGGCAATCGCCTGTGGTCACCTGCGGTCTGCCGCTGCGCGATCCTGGCCGTTTTCATCCGGTAGACACCGTGGCCGCCAGCCCGGATGCCAACAACAGCCTGGTCATGGCTGGTGGCGTCGCCGGCGTCTACCGCACCGCCGACGCCGGCGCCGCTTACAGCGCTGCTTCGGCTACCGAGTTTATCGAAAAAGTGACCCTGCCAGACGCCTGGCTCTTCGTCTCCGGCGACCACGAAGTCACCGTCCTGAGCGAAGAAGACGACCGCCTGGCGTGAAAAAGGTGGGCGATTTTCCAAAATCGCCCACCCGATTTTGGAAAATCGGGCTTTTGGCTCGTAGTAACCGCTTTAGCGGTCTGAACGGCTAAAGCCGTTACTACGA
>CAZDSN010000424.1:0-4389 GCA_964507675.1 uncultured Ardenticatenaceae bacterium
ATAACTATCACTTTGAAAAATCTCATGTTTGTGGATCGACGCGAAGAATTGGCTTTTCTGAACCGTCTGCTCACCCGCCGGCAGCCCGGCCCGGCGCAGATGGCGCTGCTGTATGGTCGCCGCCGCGTAGGCAAGACGGAACTCTTGAAACATTGGGCGCAGGGCAGCGGTCTGTCTTTCACTTATTGGAGCGCCGATAAAGAACCCACTGCCTTACAGCGGCGCAGTTTTCTGGCGACAATGTTGGCGATGCCAGAGGAGCAGGCGCCGGCCTTTGATAGCTGGCCCGCCCTGTGGCGTTGGCTGGCGCCGCGCCTGGCGGAGAAGCGGGATAGGGAGATTTTGATCCTGGATGAATTGTCTTATGCGACGGTGGCTGATCCGGCGCTGCTTTCGGCCTTGCAGCACGCCTGGGACCACCATCTGCAAACGTCTAACGTGGCGCTGGTTCTGTGCGGTTCGCAGGTGACAACGATGGAAGCCATTATGCAGCACCAGTCGCCGCTGTTTGGTCGCTTTACGGGTCAATGGCATTTGCAGCCGCTGCCGTTTTCCAGTTTGCGCGAATTCTTCCCCGACTGGTCGCCAGAAGAGCGAGTGGCGCTGTATGCTATCGTGGGCGGCATTCCCGCTTACTTGCGCTGGCTAGATAGCCACCTCAGTCTGATTGAAAATATTCGCCAGGTTATTTTGGAACCGGGGACCGTTTTTCTGGCTGAACCCGAATTATTGCTGCACGACGAACTGCGGGATCTGTCTACTTATCAGGCGATCTTGCGGGCTATCAGCAAGGGATACCATACCTTAAAGGAGATCAGCGACGATTGCCTGATCGGTTCTTCTGGTCTGACGTTCCATTTGGGCAAGCTGCAAGAGTTGCGATTAGTGGAGCGCCGCCTGCCAGTAACGTTGACGACGGCGCAGCAGCGCACGTCGAAACAAGGGCGCTATCACCTGAGCGATCCTTTCTTTCGCTTTTACTTCCGTTTCCTGTTCCCGCATCAAAAGTCGCTCCTGTCTGCGGAAGAAACGACGGCGCATATTAAGAGTGAATTACAGGCTTTTGTGGGTGTGTTTTTTGAAAAGCTGGCGCAGCAGTGGGTGGCGATCCAGGCGCGCGCGGGCAATTTGCCGTTTGCCGCGGAGTCGGTGGGCAGCCATTGGAGCCGCCGCGTACAGGTGGATGTAGTCGCTATCAACCACGCTCAGCGGCAAATTTTGCTGGGGGAGTGTAAATGGGGGGAAGAACCGATCAGCCGTCAGGTGGTGCGGGAACTGATTGAGCGTAAGGGGCCACTGGTGCGCCAGGAACTACCTCATCACGGCGAGGGATGGACTTTCCACTACGCCATTTTTGCGCGGGCCGGTTTTAGCGCGGCAGCGGCGGCTGAACTGAGGGCGCGCCAGGGATTACCGGTTGACCTGCCCGCGTTAGATGAAGGGTTGGCTGGCTGATTAGAGCAACTGTCCCACCCACCTGCGTAGTTTGTCCACCCCTGGCACAGGACATTTCAACGAATTTTTGTAGCTGGTTTAGCCAGCGGCTGGCAGAGTTGGTGACATTCTTCACTTCCTAATTCCCCCCGACAATCCTATACTGGCTGTATAGTCGCAGGTAAGGCGGAGCCTCCTTTGAGTCTGGCGGTGGTTAGCCAACGGGAGACAGCTATAACCCGTTCACAGGCAATAAAGCCGTCCACGATCGTTACCAGCCCGGCGCCATCTTGCTCGACTGGCGGATGCCGGTCATGGATGGCTGCCAGGACCGCAGCGCATTGCCCCGCCTGCCGCGTCGTTACCCTGACCATCCACCGTGATGCAGCCGCCCGCCGCCGGGCGACCGAAGCCGGATGCGGTGCCTGTCGTGTCACAGGCGCACCGATCGCGGCGCTCATGGTGGCATGGGGCAAATTGGGGGAGGATTCCCATGGAAGGCGCAATCAAGGTAAAGGAAACGAAGAAAGTAAACGCCAGCCTGATCGTTGGCGTCCTGAGCCTTACGCTTGTCGTAGCTCTGTTTTTCTTGTTCATCGTACCCCGGCTGGGCGGGACGGCAAGACCCGCTGCGCCGGATTACTGGCCCACAGAAGCCTGGCGGAGCAGCCCGCCCGAGGCGCAAGGGGTTGATTCCGCGCTGCTCGCCGGCGCCTTGCGGGCCTGGCGGCAGCAAAACGTCCAGATTCATAGTCTGCAGATCGTCCGAAATGGCTATATGGTCGCCGACGTCACCTTTTATCCCTATGATGGGCAGACGATTCACGATGTGGCTTCGGTCACCAAGAGCGTGATGACCACCCTGATCGGCATTGCTGCCGACCAGGGCAAGCTGTCTCTGGACGACAAGATGGTTTCGTTTTTTCCCGACCGGATCATGGCTAACCGCGACGCCCGCAAAGAAGCTATCACCGTCCGCCACCTGGTCAGCATGACTTCCGGCTTGCAGTGCATCCGCGACGGCAGGGAGGGGGACACAGCCATTGAGATGCAGCGCAGTCCCGACTACGTGCAGTTTGCCCTGGATCTGCCCGTCGCCTACGAGCCGGGCAGCCAGTTTATCTATTGCAGTCCAGCCATCAGTCTGCTCTCGCCCATCTTGCAGCAGGCAACCGGCATGACCGCTCTGGCATTTGCGCGGCAGTATCTCTTTGAGCCGCTGGGCATTCACGACGTCCTTTGGGAGACCGACCCACAAGGTTATACTCGCGGCTGGGGCGACTTATCGCTGCACCCGCATGACATGGCTAAGCTGGGTCTGCTCTTTCTGCAGCAGGGGCGGTGGGAGGACAGGCAGATTGTTTCCCGTCGTTGGGTGAAAGAGGCCAGCGTGGTCCAGTCGGCGACGCCTGCTGAGGAAGATCCTTACGGCTACGGCTGGTGGCTGACGAACGACCTGGAGGGCGTCTACCGGGCTGATGGCCGCAATGGGCAGTATATTTACATCCTGCCGCGCTGGAACATGGTGCTGGTCACCACCGGCGGCGGTTATGACATAGGGGAAATAGGCGAGTCGCTGCTGGAGATTATTGGCGAGATGCAAGAGACGCTGCCAGCCAATCCCGCGGGCGTTGCCCGCCTGGAAGAGGCTGTTGCTGCCATTGCCCAGCCGCCAGCCGCCGGCCCTGTCCCTCCCTTACCTGACGTCGCCCGCGCCATCTCGGGCCAGACCTACGTCTTCGAGTCTAATCCTGTCGGGCTGGAAAGCGTCGCCTTGGCGTTCGACGATTCAGCCACGGCGACCGGCAGCGTGAAGGTTGCCGGCAACCCACCCATTGCCTTGTCTATCGGGCTGGACGGTGTCTACCGCTTCCGGTTTGATGAGGTTGGCCGTCTGGTCGCTGTGCGCGGCGCCTGGACGGATGCACAGACCTTTGTCCTGGAGTACAACAGCGTCACCGCCAACGATCAGCTTGTGCTGCAATTCTACTTCCAGGGCGACCAGGTGGAAGCCACCGTCAGCGATGCGTATGCTGGCGCTGCCCCAAAGTTTGTGGGCTGGCGGCAATAATAGACCTGCTTGCTTTATATACCTGACTTATTCCAGATAATGTTTATTGTCTGGCGGATTGGCGCCTTTGCTCTCTCACGTCTCTTTCCCCAGTATGATCTGCTCATACAGCCGGATGGTTTCGGGTAGGGGTTCGATGTTGAGTTCTTCCGCCAGCGCCAGGCGGCATTGGCGGTAAACGCGCACGGCCAGGGGGCGGTTGCCATTAGCCATGTGCCCGCGCATCAGCAGGCGGTACGCTTCTTCCCAACACGGGTCTATGGCAATCACCCGCTGGCACCACATCACCATTTCGGGGGCGCTGCCGGCATTCCCCAACAACCGCGCCAGCCGCGTCGCCGCCGCCAGGTAAAGCGCCGTCAGCCGCTCCCGTTCGCCGCTGGCCCAATCGTCATAAAGCGCATCCGGCAAATACTCCCCCTGATACAGGTCTAACGCCTGGCGGTAATGGGCGATGGCTGTTGCCTCGTCTGCGCCTTCGGCGCGGCTGCCGGCTGTGATCCAGCGCTCAAAATCGGTGACGTCCAGGTGGATCGGGGAGTCGGGATTGAGGCCATAGCTGGTTCCCTGCCGCGCCACATAGCTGGAGAGAGTGCGCGGCGGGCGGTCGGGTTCCAGGGCGCCGTTCAGGGCGTTCAGGGCTACCTTGAAGTCGCGGTCGGCGCGTTCGGGGTCCAGTTCGGGCCACAGGTCGTCCACAATGCGCTCTTTAATCGTCAGGCGGCGGCGATGGGTGAGCATGTATTGGAAAAGCTGCCGCGCCTTTTCGCGCCCCCAGATTTTGTTATCGAGCTGCGCCTCGCCGCGCCACACGGCAAAGCGGCCCAGCGTCTGGATGTAGAGTTCGGGGGGGGAAGTGGTCATGGGGGGAAAATAGTTAATGG
>CAZDSN010000425.1:0-4383 GCA_964507675.1 uncultured Ardenticatenaceae bacterium
CAAATGGCATCCGTGATATTTACGAAAAGGTGATTGAAGGTGAACGGGTCACCTATGAGGAAGGCATTCGCCTCTATGAAAGCAGCGACCTGATCGCTCTGGGCGAGATGGCCAGTATTGTGCGCCAGCGCAAGCATGGGAATTACGTCTACTTTAACAAGAATAGACACATCAATCCGACCAATGTATGCGCCTTTCACTGCAACTTCTGTTCCTTTGCCCGCACCAGTGACAACATGCCTGGTGCCTATACCTTCATGCCTGATGAAGTTGTGACCAAAATCAAATCTACTGTGGACGAAGGCATCACGGAATTCCACATTGTGGGTGGCTTGCACCCGCAGTTAGGTTTCCAATACTATCTGGACGTACTGCGCGCCTTAAAGCAGGCATATCCCTGGGTGCATTTGAAGGCGTTCACGGCCGTAGAGATTGATTTCTTTTGCCAGCTAGAACAAAAAGATGACCGCACCATCTTGCGCGAACTGATTGACGCTGGTCTGGATTCCATGCCTGGCGGCGGCGCGGAAATTTTCCATTGGGATGTGCGCCGCAAGATTTGCCCGGAAAAGGCGGACATGGAGCGCTGGCTGGCTATTCATGGGGTGGCCCATGAATTAGGGTTGATGACCAACGCCACCATGCTGTACGGTCACATTGAGGCGTATGAGCATCGGGTACATCACCTGGCGGCGCTGCGCGAACAACAGGATAAAGATATAGCTGCCGGCAAACCCGGCCGCTTCCAGACCTTTATCCCCCTGGCTTTCCATCCTATGGACAATGGCCTGGGGCGGCGGTTGAAGCGGCGCTGGACCAGCGGCGTGGACGATATGAAAACGTTGGCTGTCAGCCGCATCATGCTGGACAACTTCGCGCACATCAAAGCGTATTGGGTGATGTTGACGCCGGCCATGGCCCAGATAGGGCTGGATTTCGGGGCTAACGATATTGATGGAACCATCGTCGAAGAACACATTTACCACGATGCGGGCGCGCAAACAAAGGAACACATGCGCCGCGACGAACTGATGCGTCTGATCCGCGCTGCGGGGCGCGTCCCTGTAGAGCGAGACACGGTGTATAACGTGGTCAAAGTTCACGAAATGTAAAGCAGCCGTTCATTACCCTAAAAGAGGTAGCAGCATGAAGTTTACCGTAGTATTAGAGCCTAGTGAAGAAAGTGGTTATACGGTTTATGTGCCGGCATTACCTGGCTGCATTAGCGAAGGCAACGATATTGACGAAGCGTTGGCCAACATCCGTGAAGCAATAGAACTCTACTTAGAGCCTGCTGAGGATGATTGGCTTCTGGATGAAGATGCATTGGTGCGTGAGCTTGTACTATGACCAAGGTGCCAAGCCTCTCATATGTTAAAGTCATTCAAGCGTTACGCCGAGATGGATGGGTCGTCATTCGCCAAAAAGGCAGCCACATTCGTCTGCAAAAGCATTTTGGTGATGAAACTGCCAAGATAATTGTGCCAGCGCACAAGCCAATTAAGCGTTCGACCTTATCGCACATCTTGAAACAGGCTCGCTTAACGGTTGAGGAGTTCAACGAATTACTTTAGTTATGGAATTGACCAGGCTGAAAGACATGTCGGCTAGTACCGTTCAAGATGAACGCCCGCTGCTTATTTACGATGGCGACTGTGGTTTTTGAGAGAATACCGCACGTCTCGTGGAGACGTGGAGCCGCGGACAGGTGGCTATTGCTCCCTGGCAGCATATTCCAGAGCGGATGGCTGCCTTGGGGTTGGCGGCAGAGGACGGTATGGCTAAAGCCTGGTTTGTCTCGCCTGCAGGCGAGTTAGCTGGCGGGGCCGCCGCCGTGAATGCGGCAATGAGCCGTGTCTGGTGGGCGCGCCCGTTGACGTTGTTCTACCGCCTGCCCGGCTTTAAGCAGTTAGAGGATTGGCTTTATCAGTGGGTGGCAGACCATCGCCTGATGATGCCCGGAAGTACAGCAGCCTGCGCGCTGCCGCCCTCCGATCCTGAAGGACGGACAAAACCATCATGAGCTTGACGATTGGTTTGATTGACTATCTGAATACACAGCCATTCCAATATGACCTGGAGGAGCGGCTGGTTCCCAAAGGCGTGCGCTTTGTGCGCGGCGTGCCTACGGCGCTCAATCGGGCGCTGCTGGCGGGGGAGATTGACCTGGCCCCTATTTCCGCTTTTTTTGCGGCTAAACATGCCGATCAGTTTGTCATTTTGCCTGGACACAGCATTGCTTCCTGGGGGGCGGTGAAAACGGTGCTGCTGTTTAGTTGGAAGCCAGACATCTATGAGTTGGCCGGGGAAACGATTGCCTTGACTGACCATTCGGCTACCAGCGTGGCGCTGCTGCAGGCGTTGTGCCGGCATCGCTACCAGATCAGCCCCGCCACCGTCACCTGCCCGCAGCATTTGCCCGGCATGATGCGCGCGGCAGCGGCCGCTCTCGTCATTGGCGACACAGCCCTCATCGAAGGTTACTTACATCGCGAACTGGCGCGCGACTTCAGTTATGGCCGTCCCACCATTTTTGATTTGGGCGACGAATGGCTGAAGCTGACTGGCTTGCCTTTTGTTTTTGCCTTGTGGGCGGCTCGCCGCGAGGCCGTGCCGGCTTTGTATGAGTTAGGGGTATTGCCGGCATTATCCGCCAGCAAACAGGCTGGCCTGGCCCATTTGCCCCAGATTGCCGCCAACTACGCCCCCACCTTAGCCCTGCCTGCGGGCGTCTGCGTCCGCTACCTGCGCGATTTGCGCTACGACCTGACTGCCAGCGACTTGCAAGGCTTATTAACGTTTTTAGGCATGGCGCTGCCCGATTTTGCGCCGCCGCAGTTACAATTCCTGGAAGAAGCGGTGAAGCCCGCCTGAACTTGATGTGGGCCTGATTGCGCCGCAGTCTCCTGCGCCACAGTCTGCTGCGCCGCAGCTTATTATGGTGAATAGAATGAAACAACGATCTGAACTTTTCTCTGGGAACGCTCCGCACCGTTCCTTTGCCAGTGATGAATCAGGCTTTTACAAAGGGGACAGCCAGCACGTCCCCAGCGCCGGCAGCGTGGCTGGGGCGCTGGCGCGGGTAGAAAATGGCGAACGGATCAGTTATGACGATGCCATGCTGCTGTACAGCGATGCTGATTTGCTACAGTTGGGTCGCGCCGCCAACGCCCGCCGCCAGCAGCTCGTGCCCGCACAAACCGTGACCTACCTGATAGACCGCAATATCAACTACACCAACGTCTGCAACACGGACTGTTCTTTTTGTGCTTTCTACCGTCACGACCCCCACCACCCGGAAGCGTACGTCAATCCCAAGCCGATTATTGGGCAAAAAATTGCGGAAACGTTGTACCTGGGGGGCACGCGCATCTTAATGCAGGGTGGGCACAACGATGAATTGCCCTGGTCGTATTATTTGGACCTGGTTAGCTGGATTCACCAGACCTATCCGCAGATTGAAATCAACGCTTTCTCCCCCAGCGAGATTGACCAGATGGTCAAGGTGAGCGGGCTAAACCGGTATGAAGTGCTGCGAGCGCTGCAAGATGCCGGCATGTCCGGTCTCCCTGGCGGCGGCGGCGAAATCCTGGATGATGAAGTGCGCAAGCGCGTCAGCCCTAAAAAACAACGCACCGATGGCTGGCTGGATTGTATGCACCACGCCCACAAACTTGGCTTAACCACTACCGCCACCATGGTCATTGGCTTCCGCGAAACCATGCGCCACCGTCTCAACCACTTGCAGCGGCTGCGCGACTTGCAAGACGCCAGCCTGCGCGACTTTGGCGCGGGCTTCAACGCCTTCATTAGCTGGACGGTGCAGATTGGTAACACGCCGCTGGAGCGCAGCCGCTTCGCTGACGAATATGGGGCCACGCCGCACGAATACCTGCGGCACACAGCTATCGCCCGTATCTTCCTGGACAACATTCCCCACCACCAGGCTTCCTGGCCCACCCAGGGGGAAAAAGTGGCTGCTGTAGCCCTGCACTTTGGCTGCGACGATTTTGGCAGCACCATGATTGAAGAGAACGTAGTCAGCGCCGCGGGCGCGCGCACGGCGGTCAAATGCAGCGTAGACGTGCCCGAAATTCATCGCCAGATTCGAGACGCCGGCTTCATCCCGGCGCAGCGGGACAGCAGTTATCAGATCGTGCGGCGCTACACGGCCAACGAAGACGAAGACGCCGCCCAACTGCCGCCGACGGAGTTGGCGGGCGCGCCGACAGGCAACCTGACCAATGCCCTGGCGCTGAACGTACTCAATTAGAGGCATACTCCTGTGCAACCATTGGTCAATTGCCACACGCATCTGGAAATCGGCTGGATGGCTGATTTATGCCCCCCGCCCGCTGGCGAGCCATTCACGGAGTGGATTGG
>CAZDSN010000426.1:0-4373 GCA_964507675.1 uncultured Ardenticatenaceae bacterium
GTTCATTGTCGCTGTTGGCTGTGTCCCACACGTCATACCCCAGGCCGAGGCCATCTAACACTGCCGTATAGGTAGCGCGCACGTCAGGGGCGTTGTCATCGTCGTCCACGACGAGGATGGGCGGGATGTCCTGAGTGCGGAAGAAGCCAAACTGAGCAAAGGAGCCTGCGCCACACGGGTTGTACGCCCGTACCGACCAGGCATGGATGGCAAACGGATCCAGGGGCGTGTCAAAGGTGTAGCTGGTGTCTGAAGTGACCGTATAGCGCAGTTCGCCGCTGGTGATATTCTTGACAACCAGCAGGTAGACCGCATCCTGGCTGGCCGCGTTCCACTGGAAGGTGGGAACCAACGGTTGATCCACACCGATAGGCGACACCAACGTAGCTGTGCCCGGGACGGCTGTATACACGCTCAGGCCGACGTCGGTGGTGTGGGTGCTGGTGGGGGCCATGCCGGTGACGGTCAGGGTGTAATCGCCAGCGGCTGCGCCGGCTGTATTGCCTACTGTCAAGATGCTGCTGCCGGCAGGAATAACCGGATTGACGGTGAAGTTGCTCACTGTGCCGCCGGGCAGGCCGGTTACACTCAACGTCACCGGGTCGCTGAAGCCCAGGATACTATCTACGATGATGTTGTAGTGGGCGTTGCTGGGCGTACAAATGGTCGCTTGCGCGGGTTCCGCCGACATAGTGAAGTCTGGCATAAGGGCACAGTTGTTGCAGATGAGGGCAAAATCCTGGTCGGTAGTGTCGCCATTGTAGGGGACGCCGTCACCGCTGATATTCACAGCATCAATGATGACGGTGACGCTGCCCTGTGGATTTTGCACGAACACGTTTTCCAGATTGTTGATAGCGTCGGCGCTGCCGCCGGTGGCCGACCAGCCGCCGCTGAAGACGTTACCATAATAGGTGTCGCTGCCGTTGATGACGGTCAGGTTGAGGTTATTTACCAGCGCTGGATTCGCGCCGACTGCCCCTGGCGCATCAGACCACGCCAGCGTGATTTTCAACGGTTGACCCACATCGGTAACGCCGGCAGAAATAATCCACTGTTCGCCGGTGCTGCCAAAAGTGGTTTCCTGGTCATAGTAGCGAGTGGACAGCGGGTTGTTGACGATGTTGTCAATATCAATCCGTCCCCATCCTTCGTGGATGTTGGGGATGTCTGCTGCTCCCATGTCCACTGCGCCGTTCACCAACAGCGCTTTGGCCATGGCCGGGCTGGGGTCAGCGCCACCGTTGAAGCTGCGCCACCATTCTGTGGAGAGGGTGATAGCGCCAGAGGCATGTGGGGCAGCCATGCTGGTGCCAGAGCAGAAGGCGTACAGATTGTTGGTGCCGGGGATAGCCGTGGAGCAGGAGCCGCCCAGGTCGTTACGGGCGGAGGAGATTTGTTCGCCAGGCGCGGCCACGGTGGGAACCCAGCGTCCGTCCACGGCAGGGCCGCGGCTGCTGAAGCTGGAGATGTTATCAATACTGCCAACGCGGTAGTTGACGCTGCTGGCAATAACGATCAGGTTCTTGCCTTCTTTGGGGGAAGTCAGGCCGCTGAAGCCGGAGTTGCCGGCAGAAAACACCTCGATGAACGGTTCGGCCACCGTGGTAGTATCGAAGTTACCATCGCGCACCATCATGTCGTGGGTGCGCTCGCTGGCCTGATAGCCATGATGCTCGCCTTCACCCGTGGTCCAGGAGTTATTGCCGCCAATAGCGCCGCCCAGGACGCCCCGTTTGCTATGTTCCTGCCAGCCGCCGGTGGGGGGCCAGGCGGGCGCGGACAGGGAGTTGGAGGCGAAGATGCTGTAGCCAGGGGCGACGCCCAGGCCGTAGAGGAAGCCATCGCCATCCATGAAACCGCCGGTGGCGTCGCCGCCAACGATGCCGGCAACGTGCGTCCCATGGCCGCCGCCAGAGCAGTCAGTCCCAGGCTGCCCAGGCGCATCACACGCGCCCGGATAGCTGTAGCCGCTGACGATGTGCGGGCCGAGGTCAGGATGGTTGTAGTCTACGCCCGTGTCAATAATCCCCCAGATGACGCCGCTGCCATCGTAACCAACGTTGTTGATCCAGTCAAAATAGCCTGGATAGGGCACGCCGCTGGTGTAGTTGCCAGCCAGAATCTGGCTGGACATTTCATCTTCCAGACCCGCTTCCGGGCTGGCATAACCCAGCCATAAAACCGTGTTCAAGCGAGCCACGCTTTCTATGGCGCTCGCGTCCAGTTGGACAATAGCATCAAAAAAGGCTTTGTCGGGTTGCGCCGGATAGAATTGCAGGATGACGCCGCCCAGTTGGGTCAGGGTATTAAGGGTGGCTTTGATGTCGCCATCATTGTAGAACATGACGTCCACATTGCTGACCACGCCTGTTCGCTCGTTCAGATCGCTGTTGATCTTGTAGGCGGGGTGGAATGCTCCCTGCCAGCGGACGAAATCGAGATTCGCAGCGCCGGCAACAGCGGCGCTGTCTCCCCACACCAGGAAACTGTTATGGGGATAGTATTGCAGCACGCGCAGCCCACTGGCTTCCAGTTGGCTGAGCCATTCATCGTTGGTGGGGCCGGCCAGTTGCACCAGATGAAAGCCCGCCCCGCCGCCGCTGGCGCGCATATCTGCCGCCAGGGCTGGCTCGCCATCCGCCAGCGGATCAAAACGGTAGCCCGGCACATGCACAAAACCAGCGTCGGGTACTTCTGTATAGGCGACGCCGCTGTCTGATAAACGGGCAAAGTCGGCGGCGGACACCTCCAGCCATTGGAAGGAACCATAATCAAACGCCCGCACGGGATTCAGACCCAGTTGCGCGGCGGCGGCGACGTCGCTGGCGGCCACGCGCACAAAGTGAGTGCCGGCATCCGCTGCGGCCTGGGAGACGCCTCCCACACGCGCCAATAACAGTACCAGCGCCAGCAAAGCCAATGCGGGAAATCCTTTTCCGGGTGAGAACAACCTACGTCCTGTCATTTTTTCTCCTTTTGGATGGGGCCACAGCCAGAAAGCTTATCGTGCTCAAGATCAGGGTAGCTGAGGCAATCGGGGATTCTGACGTCTTTGCCGCTTGGGAAAGCAACCAATATTACTACTCATACCAGATGCCTGGCCGGCCTGGCGGCGCGGCGAAGATACCAGTCACAGCTATAAGGGCGCGTTCGGGACGGCAACCACAACTGCGAAGTTCAGTCGTTACAAAATTATACCTGATTGTGAACGAAAAATAAGATGTAAAGCCGTTTCTGTAATAAAAAAAGCCCCGATTGGTGAGAACCAATCAGGGCTGGATGAATCGGAGAGCGTTGAACACGCGCCGCCCAGGCGGCAAGGAACCTTATTCCTCAACCAGAATTTCCGCCGCTTTCAGCCGGCGGCGGCGCAGCAGGCTGGCGCTGCTTGCGCACTGCGCGCACAACCGCCCGCACAATAAAGAACAGAGGCACACCTGCAATTAACAGGATGGGCAGCACTGCAATCACGAACCGGATCAGGAAGTCGGCTAATCCTTGCAGCGCATCAACCAGGTCTTCTACCGCCTCTTTAGCCACACCTTGCGGTCGCCAGCCGGCGATTTCAATTGGCTGGGACAGCACATCAGGCGTAATACCTATCTGGATGGTGGAGAAAGACGCCGATTGGCTCAAGTAGTTCATTCGCCCTTTGATCTGCTCAATCTCTGATTCCAGCCGGCTCAACTCCTGGTTAACGGCTAAAGCATCTTCGACATCCGTGGCTTCGTCCAGGAAGCCGCGCACCCGCGCCGCCGTAGCTTCCAGATTGGACAGACGGGCGCCCAGGTCTACATACTCTTCGGTCACATCCTGCCCGCTGGAAGATTCGCTGTTAACTTCCAGCGCCAGCCCCTTGATCTGCTCCATGGCGACGTCAAACTGCGTCACGGGTACGCGCACACTCATATCTCCGCGCCGCGCTTCGCCGTATTTATACAGATTGCTGCTGACTACCCATCCTTCCATGCTGTTGACCAGGCTGGTGATCGCCGCCACAGCAGCGTCGGTATCTTCCACAACAATGTCCAGGTTGCCTGTGCGAATGATAAGGGGCTGCGAGGGCAGTTCAATGTTTGCTCCCAGGTTGGCGTTTTGCGCGCTGGGTTCTGACGGGGCGAAAGTGCTGGCGTCAGCGGCGGTTGAACCCGCTTCCCCCGCAAAATCACGCTCGACGAGCACACTCTCTGGCTGGCTAGCGCAGGCAGCCACAAGGAACACGGCTAAAAACAACCACCACAAACTCTTCTTCCACTGCTTCATATGCCCACTCCTTCATCAAGACGTTGCCATGCAACGTCTCTAACGCCGTAGGGCGGGTTGGCAACCCGCCCATCCTTCAAAAATCTGCGCAATCCTGACTTAATTCT
>CAZDSN010000427.1:0-4366 GCA_964507675.1 uncultured Ardenticatenaceae bacterium
GAATGAAAATAATCAGGATTTCGCAGATGACGCAGATTTTTGAAGGATGGGCGGGTTGGCAACCCGCCCTACGGGGTTAGAGACATTGCATTGCAACGTCTTTACGAAGGAGTTGCCCATGGCGGCGGCGCACCATTCGGCAAGCTCACGGCGACGCCACGAGGAATGAAACCGTAGCGCCGGCTTCCAGCCGGCTTTTGCCAGCAAGGATGCTGGCGCTACGGAGCGCTGGCGCTACATTTTTGAAGGAGACACCTCATGACTGGGTTGTACTTGATTGCCGCTCTTTTGACGCTAGGTTTGTTGGTTTATTTGTTTCTGGCGCTGCTCAAGCCGGAGTGGTTTTAACTATGAACGCTCTGATTCAAAGTTCAACTTATCTGATCCTTTTACTCCTGCTGGCCTGGCCGTTGGGCATCACCATGGCGCGCATTTATCGCGGCGAATCAACCTGGGTTTCGCGGCGGCTGCGCCCGTTGGAACGTCTCACATACCGGCTGGCTGGCGTCAGGGAAGAAGACGAAATGACCTGGCAGCAGTATGCGTTGGCGGTACTGCTGTTTAATGCGGTGGGCATGTTGGCGGTGTACTTGCTGCAGCGGGCGCAGGCGTGGCTGCCGCTCAACCCGGACAGGCTGGGGGCGGTGAATCCAGCGCTGGCTTTTAATACGGCGGCTTCCTTTGCCTCCAATACAAACTGGCAGTTTTACGGCGGCGAAACGACGGTCAGCTACCTGACGCAAATGTTGGGGCTGGCGGTGCAGAATTTCCTGTCTGCGGCTACGGGCATGGCGGTGCTGGTGGCCCTGATTCGCGGTCTCACGCGCCAGCGCGCGCGGAAGCTGGGCAGTTTCTGGGTGGACATGACGCGCAGCGTCGTCTACGTCTTGCTGCCGTTGTCTATCCTGGTGGCGCTGCTGTTGGTTTCGCAAGGCGTGGTGCAGACGTTCAGCGGCGCGGAAACGGCTGTTTTGCTCGATTCCACCACGGCTGCCGATGGGAGTTCGGTGACCACGCAGTTGATTGCGCGGGGGCCGGCCGCTTCGCAAATTGCCATTAAGCAGTTGGGCACGAATGGCGGCGGCTTTTTTAACGTCAACTCCGCCCATCCGCTGGAAAACTCCACGCCGATCAGCAACCTGGTGCAGATGGTGTCCATCCTGCTGATTCCAGCGGCGCTATGTTTTACCTTTGGCGAGATGGTCAATGACCGGCGGCAGGGCATGGCGCTGCTGGCGGTGATGGTGATTGTGTTTGTGGCGTTCCTGGCAGTAGCGGTTGTGGCTGAGCAGCAGGGTAACCCGCGGCTGACAACATTGGGCGTGGACCAGGCAGCCAGCGCCACCCAGCCAGGCGGCAACATGGAAGGCAAAGAGGCGCGTTTTGGCGTTGTCAATTCTGCGCTGTGGGCGACGGCAACCACGGCGGCTTCTAATGGCTCGGTCAATTCGATGCATGACTCGTATACACCACTGGGAGGGTTGGTTCCCCTGCTGCTGATGCAGTTGGGCGAGGTCATCTTTGGCGGCGTGGGTTCGGGGTTGTATGGACTGCTGGCTTTTGCCATTGTGGCCGTCTTTGTGGCGGGTTTGATGGTCGGGCGCACGCCTGAATATCTGGGCAAGAAGATTGAAGTGTTTGAGATGAAGATGGCTACCCTGGCCATTTTGATTCCGCCGTTGTTGGTGTTGTTGGGGACGGCGGCGGCGGCGGTAACGTCTGCCGGGCAAAGCGGGGCGACGAATCCGGGGGCGCATGGCTTCAGCCAGATTTTGTATGCGTTTAGCTCCCAGGCGAACAACAATGGCAGCGCGTTTGCCGGCATTAACGGCAGCCACTCGTTCTATCCCATCAGCGGCGCGCTGGTGATGCTCATGGCGCGCTATTGGCTGATCATTCCCATGCTGGCGTTGGCTGGCTCGCTGGCGCGCAAGCAAACGGTGCCCGCCAGCGCGGGCACACTGCCCACCGATTCGCCGTTGTTTGTGGGCTGGCTGATTGGGGTGGTGCTGTTGGTGGGGGCGCTGGCGTTTTTGCCGGCATTGGCGCTAGGGCCTATCGTGGAGCAATTGTTGTTGTAGAGGGGAAGGGAATAATTAATTGGTGAATGGGTGAATTGGTGAATGGTTAATGGGGAGGGAGGGCCTGGGAAAAGGTTAGAGAATGCGTAAGAAGACGACACTCATGAACAAAAAAGAACTGTACCGCTGCGCTTTGCGGGATGCGGTTATCAAGCTAAACCCACGCCACCTGGTGCGCAACCCGGTCATGTTCGTGGTGGAAATCGGCAGCCTGCTGCTGACCGCTCTCTTTCTGGCGTCTTTGTTTCGCGTGGATGCCGTGAGCGGCACGGCTGGCGCGGATTCGCCAGCCTTTATTGCGGCTATCGCTGCCTGGCTGTGGTTCACCGTCCTCTTTGCCAACTTTGCCGAAGCGTTGGCGGAAGGACGAGGCAAAGCGCAGGCGGAGGCGCTGCGCCGCACGCGCACGGAGACGCCGGCGAAACGGCTGGCGGCGGCGGCTCCCCAGGCGCAGGTGACTATAGTGGCCTCCACAGAACTGCGCAAAGGGGATTGGGTGCTGGTAGAAGCTAATGACATCATCCCGGCTGATGGTACGGTTATCCAGGGCATTGCGGCGGTAAACGAAAGCGCCGTCACAGGCGAGAGCGCGCCTGTCATTCGGGAAGCAGGCGGCGACCGCAGCGCGGTTACGGGCGGCACGCGCGTCATTTCTGACTGGTTGGTGGTTGAAATCAGCAGCAATCCTGGCGAAGGCTTTCTGGATCGCATGATTAGCCTGGTGGAAGGGGCAAAACGGCAAAAAACGCCGAACGAAATCGCCCTGACTATCTTGCTGGCGGGATTCACCATTGTCTTCCTGGTGGTAACGGCGACGCTGCTGCCGTTCTCGCTCTACAGCGTGCAGGCAGCCGGGCAGGGCGCGCCGGTGACTATCACGGTGCTGACAGCGCTGCTGGTCTGCCTGATTCCGACGACGATTGGCGGGCTGCTGAATGCGATTGGCATTGCCGGCATGGATCGCCTGATCCAACACAACGTACTGGCCATGTCCGGGCGAGCCGTGGAAGCGGCGGGCGACGTGGATGTGCTGCTGCTGGATAAGACGGGCACGATCACCCTGGGCAACCGGCAGGCGGTGGCGTTTGTGCCCGTTGCGGGCGTGCGCAACCAGGAACTGGCGCGACTGACGCAGTTGGCTTCGCTGGCTGACGAGACGCCCGAAGGGCGCAGCATTGTAGCCCTGGCGGAGCGGGAATTTGGTTTGCAGCCAACTGAGCACGCCGCCGCCGAGTTTATCCCGTTCACGGCGCAAACGCGCATGAGCGGCATCAATTTGAATGGCGATATTGTGCGCAAAGGCGCCCCGGACAGCATCACCCGTTACGTGCATGAACAAGGTGGGGAAGTGCCGGCAGCCCTGAAAACCGCTGTAGATGCCATTGCTCGCACAGGCGGCACGCCGCTGGCGGTAGCCCACAATGGCCGGGCTATTGGCGTGGTGCATCTGAAAGACGTGGTCAAGACGGGCATCAAGGAACGTTTCAGCCAACTGCGGGCTATGGGTATCAAGACTGTCATGATCACGGGCGACAACCCGCTGACGGCTACAGCCATTGCCGCCGAAGCGGGCGTAGATGACTTTCTGGCAGAAGCGACGCCCGAAGCCAAGCTCAAGCTAATCCGCGCCTATCAGGCGGAGGGTCGCCTGGTGGCTATGACGGGCGATGGCACGAATGACGCACCCGCGCTGGCGCAGGCGGACGTGGCGGTAGCCATGAACAGCGGCACGCAGCCGGCGCGCGAAGCCGCCAATATGGTGGACCTGGACAGCAGTCCGACCAAACTGATTGAAATTGTGGAAATTGGCAAACAGTTGTTGATGACGCGCGGCGCGCTGACGACCTTTAGCATTGCCAATGACGTGGCTAAATACTTTGCCATTATCCCGGCGGCTTTTGCGGCTACGTACCCGGCTTTAACGGCGCTGAACTTCATGGGCCTGGCTACGCCGCAAAGCGCGATCCTGTCTGCCGTCATTTTCAATGCGCTGATCATCATTGCCCTGGTGCCCCTGGCTCTGCGCGGCGTGCCTTACCGGCCCATGCCGGCAGCGCGGCTGCTGTGCCAGAACCTGTTGATCTACGGCATCGGCGGCTTGATTGCTCCCTTTATCGGGATCAAGCTCATTGACATGATTCTGTCGGCTTTGGGATTGGTTTGAGAATTTCTTTACCACCGCGTAAGTGGACGTTTGCGTGAAGAATGGGCGGGTTGGTAACCCGCCCAACGAGGAGATGTGTTATGAAGATGTGGCAGCATTTGGTACGACCAGCGCTGGCGCT
>CAZDSN010000428.1:0-4360 GCA_964507675.1 uncultured Ardenticatenaceae bacterium
AAACTCGTGGCACTGCGGGCAGCGCCCCATGAAAGCGGGGGTAGTGCGTCCACAATTTTGACAGACAAACTGGCTTCGCGTCCTGGTCATTACGCATTCCTTCGTGAAGAGGGGCCACCGGGTGTTTGCCGGCAGCTAACCCAAACAGCATGACCAGGACATTTTACCAGAAGACGCCCGTTGTGGCAGAGTCATGTTATAATTTGGGTCATGACTATCTGGTGGACCATGACGGCCAACGCATTTTGGATCCTCGGGCTGGCTATTACCCTGGCGGCGCTGAGTTATCATTATTGGGAAGCGGCTAAACTGGGGCGACCATTCCGCCAGCAGTTGCAGGCGACTTCTTTCCGGTTGGCTGCCTGGATGGGTGCGGGCCTGGTGTGCCTGGGATTGGGCAGCACCAGCCAGCCTGGATGGGGGATGATTGGGTGGTTTGTGTTGGCGGGTCTGTGCTGGCTAAACTGGCTGGTCGTTCTGCCCTGGCGAAAGCGTTGAGACGGGGTGTCTGGTAAATGCCTCACTGATGAAGTTAAAATCCCGTCATCTGTTGACATGGTTAGGGGGCATATGGCTGCTCTTGGCGGCGGTCATTCTAGTTGCGCAGTTGATGGCTCCAGTGGAAATCGAAGTTAAATGGGCAACAGAAACGGAGTATGAAATCGCTGGCTTCAACCTCTATCGCAGCGCAGCAGCGGAGGGGAATTTCATCCAGATTAACGACCATTTCATACCCAGCCAGGGGGATGCCATCACGGGGGCCAGCTATACGTATCGTGATCGTCGCATTGTCGCCGGCCAGAGATACTTTTATCGGCTGGAAGAAGTAGCCTTCGATAACTCACGGCAAATAGTGGACGTGGGCGGTGGCCAGGCTGTGGCGCTGCCGGCATGGGGGGCGGCGATTGCCGGCATCAGTGTGGTTATCAGCTGCTGCTTGCTGGTCAGCGGCCTGAGACGTCAAACTGACCTACGGGACCTCTAAGCTATGCCCGAAAAGTTACCAGAAAATGATGAAAAACGATTGTCAGGAAACCCGGTAGCCAGCTAGACGGCGTTCTCTGCTATAATAGTGACTTCGTGCGGAGGCGCACCTGGCAAAGAACCGGTGTGGTCCGCGCCCTATTTTCATCGTTCTTTGGGAATTCAAGGAGAGCAAAGGCTGCGGTCAGAAAGTTTGCACGTCGCCGGCTGAAGTCCGGACTCCAAACTACACGAAATTCCAAAGAGTCGTTTTCATTTATGGCGACGCCCTACTCATTATGAATCAAACAACCTGGCACAAGATACGGTTCCTCTTAGACAAACAACCCGGCCTTAAGTATTGGCTCCTGTTGGCTTTGCTCATTAGCCTGGCAGGCGGGCAGCCGGCAGCGGCCGCTGACTTATTGTATACCCCCAACGGTATCACCCTGCGTTATTTCCGGCTGCAGCCACAGGCAAACGCGGTCGTGATTACCTGGGGCACAGCCAGCGAGCCAGATACGGCCGGCTTCCTGGTACAGCGCGCCACCAGCGCCACCGGCGCTTACAGCGATTTCGGCATTGACTTTATTGAGGCAGAAGGGGATGCGCTTAACGGCTCCGACTACGCGGCCACGGACAATTCCGTCATCGCAGGCCAGACCTATTGGTACAAACTGATCGAAGTAGAAACGGACAACAGCCAGAATACGTTTGGACCGGTCTCGGTTCAGGCGGGGGCCACACCCACGCCGACGCCAGCCATTATCGCCACCACGCCCGGCGAAAATCCCACGGCTGTGCCCACCAGCACCAACATTCCTACGGTCACATCTACGCCAACAACGCCCACAGTCACGCCCACCCTGGCGGCCACGCCGCTGCCGCCCACTGAAACCGCCGAACCAACGGCAACCGCTACCCGTACCCCTCTCTCAGTTCTGGGAAACCCAACGGTGACTCCTTTCCGCTTCCCCACAGCCACAGTAGGCATCGTCGCACCGCCAGCAACCGGCATAGCACAGGCTGAGGCTTCGCCAACGCTGTCCCCTGGGATTGTGCCCATAACGCTGACGCCGTCGGACGCCTACCCAGGACTACCCACACCTGGCTTTGATACGGACAATGGCCCGGCTTACCCGGTGCAGGAACCTGCTGTCACGCCAGGCGGTCAGTTTCCGGTTCCTCAAGCCACCAGCGAGATCATACAGCCCGGAAGTGACAGCGGCAGCCTGCCGCCGCTGCCCGGGGAAAACGGTGAGACGGTCAGTGAGAGCAGTCAGGCTGGACGGGGCCGCCTGTTCTTGTGGGGCGGTTTCTGCGCTGCGCTGATTGTTTTTCTGGCCGGCGTTTATGGTTCGATCATCTTTTTCACCCGGCGCAACCAGCAAGGGTGAAGTACGAAGTGTGCAGTACGAAGTATGAAGTATGTGGAAATGGTTGGTTTTGTCAGGTTTGGGGTTGGCGGTAGCCTGCCGGCATTCACCGCCCTCTCCCCCCGTTTCCGCCACGTCGCTGCTGCCAGACACATACAAAGTCCTGGTGAGCGCCGATGGATTCTACCGGCTGTTACTGGCAGAGGAACCATTTTCCCCAGAGGTAGCTGAGGCGGACGGAGCGACCATCAATCTGACCACGGCAGGCCAACCTGTGCCTTTCCTACTGCTGGAGAACACCCTTATTTTCTATGGCCTGGCCTCCACTAATCGCTATACGAATTACCGGCCCTATTTGCTGACCTGGAACGACGAAAACAAAACCCACCCGCGCATACCTGGCGTGCCGGCGCTGCCCGCCACCAATCATTCCCTGACGCAAGTAACGCGCACGCTACACTTTACCGAGAACTCCCTGTACAGAAGCGCCGCCGTGGCAGCCAGTCCAGCCACAGAGCCCTGGTTCTGGCAAACGATTCAGGCCGGGCAAACCCTCACCCTGCCGCTAACGCTGCCGCCTGTGGCCGATGGTCGCGGTCGGCTGCGGTTGCAGTTGTGGGGAGCCAGCACACACCAAGACTTGCCGCTGGACCATGACCTGGATGTGCGCGTGAATGGCAAAATAATAGGGACAATCCGTTGGGATGGACAGCATTACGCCACCGTCGATCTGGCGTTGCCGCCAGGGAGTTTGCATTCAGGGAGCAACCAGTTAACCCTGGACAACAGCGCGCCAGGCGTTGCCCTGCTGGACATCTCCCTGCTGGATTGGGTAGAAATCAGTTATGCCGCTCCTGCACTGGCGGTAGACGATTGGTTCGACGCCCGTCCCGAAACCGCCGTTCCGCTGAGCCTGACGGGTTTCACTGCCTCACCCCTCATTTTTGACATTACCGACCCGCACCAACCCAAACAACTGGCAGGCAGAACGGCAGCCAATGGGGTGGTGCAGGTTAGCGCCGCCGCAGGCGCACACATCGTGGCTGTGGGGCCGGGCGGCTGGCGCCAGCCGGCAGCCATTACCCCCTTGCACGCCAGTCCCTGGCGATCGCCGCGCAACCAGGCTGACCTGATCATTATTACTACGGACGAGTTAATGCCGGCATTAGCGCCGCTGGCGACTGCCCGGCAGAACCAGGGGCTGCGGGTAGCCCAATTGACAGTGGATGAAATTTACGATCAGTTTGGCGCGGGGCTGGCTTCACCGGAAAGCATTCGCTCCTTCCTGGCCTATGCCGTGGCGGAATGGGAGCCACCAACGCCGCGCTACCTGTTGCTGGTAGGAGAGGCCACCTATGATTATCGCCACTATCTGGGGCAGCCGCCCGCCAACCTGGTGCCGTCGTTGCTCATTCCGGTGGCCTTCGGCGGCGAAACCATCAGCGATGCCCGCCTGGCGGACGTAGATGAAGATGGACAGTCCGAGCTGGCGGTGGGGCGCTGGCCTGTGGCGGACGCGGCTGCGGCGGCCGCCCTGGTGCAGCGCACCCTGGCTTATGAGCAGGGAACTGCCGCCACGCAGGCTATTTTCGTCACCGACAGCAGTGAATTTACATACTTTGCGGACCAGGTCATTGGTCGCAGCCAGTTCGCCCCGACTTACCTATCTCGCCTCAATGAAGCCAGGCCAGGTCAGGTGGCGCAGGCATGGAACCAGGGTGCCTGGCTGGTGGCCTATGCAGGGCATGGCAGCGTCACCTTGTGGGGGCAAGCGGAAATACTCAGTTTAGACGCCATTGCCAGCCTGAAAAGCCAGACGCCCCCGCCCATTGTGCTGCAATTCACCTGTCTTACAAGCTACTTTGCGCATCCAGCGCAGGTATCGCTTTCAGAGGCCCTGCTGCGTCGCCCGGACGGTCCCGTGCTGCTGGTGGGGCCTACCAGTCTAACCCTGGCGCCGAACCAGGAAGCGTTCGCGGCTAATCTTTTGGCCGCGCTGCAAGACCCAACCGTGATGCGCA
>CAZDSN010000429.1:0-4354 GCA_964507675.1 uncultured Ardenticatenaceae bacterium
CACGCGCTGGCTCAGCGTGAACACGGCGCTGTTGTTGACGCGCATCGTGGTCGGCTTTAATCAAGAATTGGAAGACCAGATCAAAGGCGGCGGCGGCGGCGGCGGCGATATGGGCGTGCTGACCATCCGTCAGGACTTTCCCGACACCGCTTACTGGCAAGGGCAGTTGGAGACCGGGCCAGATGGGGAAGCGACGGTATCCATCACCCTGCCCGATAACCTGACAACCTGGCGCATGGATGCGCGCGCCGTCACGAAGGAAACGTTGGTCGGCGAAGCCACCGTAGATATTGTCACCACCCGCCCGCTGCTGGTAGACCCCAACACGCCGCGCTTCTTCATTCGCGGCGACAGCGCCCAACTGGGGGCGGTGGTGCATAACAACACCGATGCGCCGCTGGAGACGGCGGTGACGCTGACCGCGGAAGGCGTCACGCTCAACAGCAGCGCCGCCCAAAACGTGACCATTCCGCCGCAGCAGCAGGCGCTGGTAACCTGGGACGTGGTCGTGAACGATGTTGACCGCGTAGACCTGGTCTTTACTGCCCGCAGCGGCGACCTGGCGGACGCCACGCGGCCCACCCTGGGCACGCTGGAAGGGCAGGGCATCCCGGTCTACAACTATGAAGTGGCCGAAACCGTGGGCACGTCGGGGCAGTTGTTGGAAGGCGGCGTAGCCGTGGAGTCGCTGGCGCTGCCCATCTTCCCCGGCTTTGAACTCACCCAGGGGCAGGTCACGGTAGAAGTAGCGCCCTCGCTGGCTGCCGCCATGACGGATGGCCTGGATTATCTGACCCATTACCCGTATGAATGCACCGAGCAGGTCGTGTCTCGCTTTCTGCCCAACGTGCTGACGCAGCGCGCCTTGCAAGAGGCCAATATCAGCGATCCCGAACTGCAGGCGAACCTGGATGAGCAGGTCAGCATTGGCTTGCAGCGGCTGTATGCGCGCCAGCTCTCTGACGGCGGCTGGCCCTGGTGGGACGACTACCGCAGCGACACGCTGGTTACCGCTTACGTGGTGTTGGCGCTGCTGGAGGCCGAAGCCAGCGGCTACACGGTCACGCCGCAAGTGCTGGAATCGGGCATCAGCTACCTGACGAACCACGTGGTAGATTCCGACCTGTTTGGCGACCGCTTCACCTACAACCGGCAAGCTTTCCTGGTGTACGTGCTGGCCCGCGCCGGCGAATTCCGCGGCGAAATCAACCAGCTTTACGAGCGGCGGGCGACGTTGGACCTGTATGCTCGCGGCTATCTGGCGCAGGCTATCAGCCTGCGCGACAGCGGCGACGCCCGCCTGGAAACGTTGAAGTCCGACTTTATCAGCGCCGCCATTTTGTCGGCTACCGGCGCCAACTGGCAGGAAGCAGAGCGGGATTACTGGAACTGGAACTCCGACACGCGCACCACAGCCATTGTGCTGGATACGCTGGCCAGACTCGACCCGGCTAACCCGCTGGTAGCCAACGCTGTGCGCTGGCTGATGGCTCACCGCACCGATGGGCGCTGGGCCAGCACCCAGGAAACGGCATGGACGTTGATGGCTTTGACGACCTGGATGTCGGCTTCTGGGGAATTGGAAGCCGACTATCGTTATGAAGTAGCCTTGAATGGGAAGTTGTTAGGCGGCGGCGCAGCCAGCGCCGCCACACTGCGCGACACCCTGACGCTGCAAGTGGATGTGTCCGAGTTGTTCCAGGATGAACTGAACCGGCTGGCGATTGCCCGCGACGATGGTCCCGGCAATCTCTACTACACAGCACACATGAATCTGTCGCTGCCGGTGGAGCAAATATCCCCACTCGACCAGGGCATCATCATCTCCCGCCAATATGCTGACCCCGCCGACCGTGAAACCGCCATTACCCAAATAACTCAGGGCGAGACCTTCCTGGCGCGGCTGACCATCGTTGTGCCGAACGATTTGCATTATGTCCTGATCGAAGACCCGCTGCCGGCAGGCGTGGAGGCGATTGACACCTCTCTAAAAACCAGCCCGCAAGTAGACCAGCCGGAGTTGTACGACGTCGGCGCTTATGATTGGGACACCCTGCAAACGACGGGTTGGGGGTGGTGGTATTTCGACCATGTGGAACTGCGGGATGAGAAAGTGGTGCTGTCCGCCAGCTACCTGCCGCGGGGCACGTATGAGTACGTTTACCTGGTGCGGGCGGCTACTCCTGGCGAGTACCGCGTCATCCCCCCGACGGCGCAGGAATTCTACTTCCCCGAAGTGTACGGACGCGGCGCCGGCTCCCTGTTCATCGTCACCCCGCGCTAAAACCGCTGCCTGCTGTTCCTGGCGACAAAATAAAATTGGGTGGCTGGCATTGAAAAAGCCAGCCACCCAATAGAAGTAAACCTCCCTCTCGTTATCCACCTGATGAGATCAAAGAAACAGAGTTGCTATGGCCCAAGTAAATTGCTTGTTTACAATCTGTATCCAATTAGATACAATATGAAATATGTATACGGTTCTCCGTTCAGACGAATTCGACAAATGGCTTACCAAATTGAAAGATGCAAAGGGCAAAGCTCGTATCGTTGCCCGCATCAGGTCGGCTGAATTGGGCAACTTAGGGGATGTGAAGTCTGTTGGTGAAGGCATAAGTGAAATGCGAATCCATTATGGCCCTGGATACAGAATATATTTCACACAAAGGGGGAGACTGCTGATCTTGCTTCTTGTGGGCGGAGATAAATCCTCTCAAAGTCGTGACATAAAAAGGGCCAAAGCGCTGGCAGAAACAATGGAGGAATAGATGGCTATGGAAAAATTTGCCAAGTTTGACGCTGTTGATTATTTAGACGGCGAAGAAATGATCGCCGAGTATCTAACCGCTGCACTTGAGGACGAGAATCCTGATGTGTTTTTGGCGGCTATCGCTGACGTTGCCAAAGCACGGGGCATGAGCGCTATTGCTCAGAGCACTGGACTTGGCCGCGAGAGCCTTTATAAAGCGCTTGCTCCCGGAGCGAAACCGCGCTATGACACGATTCTCAAAGTTCTTCACAGCTTAGGCGTCAAACTCACGGTTACGGTATAGCCCCTGCCATTTGTGGCTCAGGCAATACCGCAGCCATTTAGATTTGTGAGGTTAGGAGCCAGGCATTCCTCAGATGCCTGACTGTGTGCATTTTCCCCGAAGTCTACAGCCGCGGCGCTGGCTCCCTGTTCGTCGTCACGCCGCGCTAAAAACGCCGCCTGCTGCTCCTGGCGATAGGATAAAATTGGGTGGCTGGCTTTGCGAAAGCCAGCCACCCAATGAAAGTGGCCACAAAGCGATTACCTTTCATTAGCTTGCTGCAGCACACGCTCAACCACCTGTTGACTGATACTGAAACCCTTCTCCTTTAATCGCTCTATCTCACTTCCTACGGATTCTATCAACCCTGCTTCCTTGGCGCTTAGCAAAATGCCAATAGTTCCAATTTTCCTCATCCCCAACTGCGCCAGTTTACGTCGCCCCTTTTTCTCATCCATCAACGCCCAGTCAGCATTTATTTCGCGCGCAAGGACGATAACTTCAGCTTCTCCCCGATCAAGATCATCTAACAGGACTTCAACAGCTAGGGTGTGTTGACATTTCAACGTAACCAAATCAGAGCGCTAACAAAGCTCAAGAAGCCCATATATCGCTTGGCATATTTCTCAAATCGAGAAAAGATGCGCCGATAATGCTTGATTTTGTTGATGAAACACTCAACCAGATGACGCTCTTTGTACCAATGCTTGTCGTATTCCCGTTGTTCGAGACGGTTTGCTTTGGGTGGGATGACCACTTCTACGCCCAGAGCAATCAGTTGTTGCACAAATGCAGCCACATCATATGCCTTATCGGCTAACAAACGCTCAAAATCAAACCCAACGACCAACGCCTCGGCTTGCGTGCTATCATGTTGCTGCCCACCGGTTAACAGAAAGCGCAGCGGATTGCCCAGCCCATCCACACTCACATGGATTTGGGTGGAGAAGCCACCACGACTGCGCCCCAGGGCTTGTGCCTCCTGACCACCGTTTTTTTTGTGCGCCTGCGGCACAAGGGTGTACACGCACAATCGTGCTATCAATCAGCAGGTTTTCCATATCTGGGTCGTCGGCAAAATGGAGATGCATCGCTTCCCAAACGCCATGGTCACACCAGCGGGCAAAGCGCTTGTAAACACTGTTCCAACGACCGTATTCCCGCGGCAAGAACCGCCATTGGGCTCCTGAGCGAGCTATCCAGAGCACTGCTTCTATGAAAAGACGACAAGTTGCTTCCTTACCCACATAGGTACGTGGATACATTCGCAAGAAAGCAAGGATTCTATCCCATTGAGAATCTGAGAGCATAGCATTTGATGACAT
>CAZDSN010000430.1:0-4352 GCA_964507675.1 uncultured Ardenticatenaceae bacterium
GGGGAGCAAGGGCGAAAGCGGGACGCGCGCACACAGTATGAAACGATCACCACGTTTGCCGCATACACGCTGGCCGCCTGCAAACCCATCACCGGGCGCACCCATCAGATCCGCGTGCATATGGCCTACATCGGCCACCCCATTGTCGGCGACCGCATCTATGGCCGCCGCAAGCAATCGCTTTCTTTACCGCGCCACTTTTTACACGCTTATCGCCTGGTTTTTAATCGCCCATCGGATAAAAGCAGTGTGTCGTTGGAAGCGGCAATGCCGGCAGAACTGCAAGCCATTCTCGATCAACTTAACTCCTGAGGGCTACCGTTCCGGCAGGTACAAAAGAGGACACCGTTAACGCTGAGAGGATGCTAATGCTCGCGATCTCTCCAATTCGATCTGCGTTTATCCGCAGTCAATCCGCGGTCAATCCGCGGTCAATCCGCGTCATCTGCGTTCTATCGCGGGAGGAGTAAACGATTGGCTCACGCCGCCTCATTCATGGGCAGCGCCAGATAAAACGTACTGCCCATCCCTAATTCACTCTCGCACCACACCCGCCCCCCATGTCGCTCGGCAATAGAGCGCACAATCGCCAGACCCAACCCAGAACCTTTAACCCGCTCAGTGCGCCGCTGTTTGATGCGATAAAATTTCTCAAACAGCCGCATCTGATCCTGCCGGGCAATGCCTGGCCCATTATCTTTCACGCTGACGATGACGTCGCTCTCTGTCTGCATGGCGCGAATCAGCACCGGGCCGGATTGGGGCGCATATTTGACCGTATTCCCCACCAGGTTAGCCAACGCCTGGCGGATCAGGCCGGCATCTCCTTTCAGGCGGGGCAGTTTTGCCGGCACTTCCAACACAAATTGCACCCCTACCGCCGCTGCCGGCGCCTCATAATCCCGCACCACCCCTTGCAGCAGTTGGGCCATGTCCACTTCCCCTATGACCAGGTCCACGCCCGCTTCAATTCGCCCCAGGTCGAGCAGATTATTGACCAACACCGTCATCTGTTCAATACCCGCCTTAATCTTGGTCGCATACGCCTGCTGCTGTTCATTCAAATTCCCCACCATCGGCAGCATCGTGGCATACCCTTGCATAAACGTCAATGGACTGCGCAAGTCGTGGGACACCGTCTGTACAAACTCCGATTTGAGCTTGTCCACTTCTTTCAAAGCCGTAATATCGTGCAGCACCGCCACCCGACCCAACACCTGGCCATCGTTGCTAACGATAGTTGAAGCGCTGGCGTACCAGGTCGCGCCGTGGTCTGTCTCAATTTCCAGCCCGCGCGACCGCTCCGCCGGCCCTGTCAGCGCCGCCAGCAGTTTGGGGGAATGGATGACGCGGCTGACAGGCTGGTTGGCCGCCTCGGTCATACTCAAACCAAACGCCTTCTCCATCGCCGGGTTTACCAACAGCACCCGTTCTGTCTGGTCAGTGACAATAACAGCGTCACTGGTGCTGGCCAGGACGGCTGCCAGGCGGCGGCGACCGCCTTCGGCGCTGGCAAACAGATACCCATTCACCACCAATACCGCTGCCTGCCCGGCCAGGGTGTGTAGCAAATTCAGTTCAGCCTGCCCAAACGGGTGCGGCTGGCGGTAGCCAAGCCACAATACGCCCTGGAAACGGCTGCCGCTGAGCAAAGGAATGGCAATAAGGGCGCGCAGGGGAAAAGTCTGCTCCCCATTGAGATGGAAGGCAGCCTGAATGTCGCGGGCTGTCTGCAGCCGTAATTCTCCTTTTTGGCGGATCAGGCTCATCAACTGCCGGTCATAGGGCGCCATTGCCTCCGCTGCCGGCCCTTCGCCAAAGGTCAGGGGATAGGTGCTGTTGGGATTGATGACGACCACGCGCACGCCGGCAGCGCCAGTCCCGCGCAGCGCGCCCTGCAAAACAGCCGGCATCCCCGCGCGAATGTCAATACTGGCAGCCACGTCCTGGCTCACGCTCAGCAGCAAGGACAGTTCGTCCAGCCGCTTTTGCAGCGAACGCTGCATTTGCTCAAAGGCGTAGCCCAACTGCCCAATCTCATCTTCTCCCTTAATGGTAACGGGGGTATTCAGGCTGCCGGCAGCAATGTCGCGCGTCGCCTGCCCTAATTCCGCCAGCGGGCCGGTGATGCTGCGGGATAAATACCCCAGGTTAACGGCGAACAAGGTTGCCGCCAGCAGCAACACGCCAGCCATAGGCAGCGCAATCTTCAAGGCCAGGCCCAGTACCACCTCATAGGAGACCGCCGTGACTACCGTCCACGGATGCGTCTGGTCAGAAACATACACCACCAGTTGGCGGGCATTGGTTTGCGCCGCCCGGCCTTCGTAGGCAATACCAGCGCCGGAATCCGTCGTAATGGTGCGCTGCCCCCCCGTTGGCGGCGTCCACACGGTCAGCAGATTGTCTGGCTGGGGATGGGCAATGATCTGGCCGGCGCTGTCTACCAGGAAACCCACACCTTCGCCCATCGTGCCTTGCAGCCCCACGATCAGTTCTGCCAGCGACACCTCCGGGGTGCGCCCTACCAGAACCGCTTGCGGCTGGCTGTCATCACCCGCCGCCGGCGCAGTCACGGGGGCGATGAAGCTAATCGTATAACCATCTTCCGCCGTGACCTGGGCGGCGCTGGTGATCAATGTGTTCGTGCTGAGCGCTTCCGCCACGGCTGCCCGTTCCAGGCTGGTCAAGGTCACGCCATCTGCCGTCGCCGGATAAGCGGCGCGCACATTCCCCTCCTGATCAATCAACATGACGCGGCGGTACAACGTGCCGCTGCGGAAGAGCTGGCGCAGGGTTTGCTCTAGCGCCGGCGGCGCAGCCGTCAACAGACCTGGTTCCTGGCTGTATTGCACCAGCAAATTTTGGCGCTGCGCCAGAAAATCGGGAATGTAGTTGGAGACCGTGCCGGCATTGTACGCCATCTGGTTTACCACCAACTGCCGTGAGACCGCCACCGCCACATTGTAGACAACGATCAGCAGCAAAAAAGTGAGGATAACGGCAAAGAGAATGAAATTGCCCAACAAACGCCAGCGCAGGCTGCGGCTTTGGGGGGAAAGCTGTTGTGGTCTGGCGGGGAGCTGCAGCTGCGGCAAACCCATCAGCAGCAAAGTCACGACCAGGCCGCTCAAGAGTCCTTCCACCAACAGCGGCAGCAACTGCGCCCAGGCGGTGGATAGGGCCAGGTCAAAGGCAGCTAACTGGCTGAAGTGGCTGGGGGTGTAAACAAAAGTGGCCAGGAGAACGAGCAAAGGCACAGGCAGCAGACTGAGCGGCGCGGCTATGATCGGGCGGCGCAGCCAATCGTAATAACGACCGGCGTAGTTTTGCCGGCATAACCAACTGACCAGGAATGCCACCAGGGCAAAATGGAAGGGCGTCAAAATCTGATGCGTTTGCCACAACGCTCGCCCCAGGCCGCTGGCAAAACCAACTACCAGCGCAGCGGCTGGATTCAGGGTGATGGCTGCCAGCACCACGGGCGCCAACCCAAAGGGCGCGCCTACAACGGCCGGCGTTTGGGACGTGCCCGGCAAAGCTAACTGCGCGGCAGCGGTGACCGCAAAAGGGAATAGCTGGCTGAGCAGGAAAGCGGCCACTGCCAGCAGCAGGGTCCACGACCAGCGTCCGCGCTCCCTCAGTTGTCGCCAATCAGTTCGCTGTTGGTATGCAACGACTCCCAGCCCCACCAGGTAAAGCGCCAAAAGAGCATAAGCCAAAACAGGGCGCTGTGGTAATGAAATCTCCGGCACAGTCCCTGCTCCCCACAGCTCTAATGGCATAAAAACCTCTTTGGAAACACGTTAATAGAGGCATTCCCCAACCTGATTGACCAGGTTTTGTACCTCAGCCAAGCGTTTCAACCGCTGGCGCAAGGCATAAGACCATCTCCATTATCCCACAATGGATAATGCCAGGTAACTGCTCACAAATAACCCGACATTTTCCGTTTATTTGCATGGAGTGAGGGCAATATACCGCCAGACCAGCACACCCCTATCGCTGACTAATAAACGGAAAGTTACTGGGACAAACCAGACCGATTATAGCATGGCCGAAATACAGCAACAATTGAGGCAATAGGTATTCAGTCACTAATTGGGTTTGTCATTTGGGGGGATGTCGTCTATCATCCCCAAGCCATCTATGGTCGAGGATTCTATGCAGCCATCACGTCGCTTCACTTATCTATTCCTGCTAGGCATTATCTTGCTGACGCTGCCGTGTTATTGTGCCGGCATTATCCTCTATCGCCTGGCCCCTGATCCCAACGCCCTGCCCACCCTGCCCGCCATTATTACCCTCACGCCCACGCTATCAGCCACACCTCAACCCCAGCCGCTGCCCCC
>CAZDSN010000431.1:0-4342 GCA_964507675.1 uncultured Ardenticatenaceae bacterium
GGGGCGCTTCCCTGTAACTGGGGGTGGGGGGGGGGGGTATTGGGTTTGGTGGTCGGGGTGTCTTTGCCGTAGCTTTTGATCCAGACGCGCCTGGAAGCGGATTCTGCCAGGGATAAATCGCGCCAGGATTTGGGTTTTTCATCGCCGATAAAGCGTTCGATAGCCCGATTGACGGCGCTGTGCCGCTCTAACTGCACTTTGTGTTTGGCGGAGCCAATGTCATACAGTTCGGCGTGCGGAACCATCTTGCCTACGTCATCAAAAACGTAGCGTGGGAAGTAGTTGTCTCGTTCACCCGTAATAATCAGGGTGGGGGTAGTGATATTGCGCAGCAGCGACCATCCCTGCCAATGGCGCATGTTGTTGCCCATCATGCGCTTCAGGACGTGCACCTCAGCGTCCCAACGCGGGCGATACTCCCACCAGGGGCGGAAAAAAGCGGCGGGAATGCGGAACAGGATGTTAGCGGCTTTGGGCAGCGGATATTCGCCGGCAGTGGCTATCAGGATGAGCTTTTCCAGCCGCTCTGGGTGGGCGTTGGCATATTCGACGGCGATGGAACCGCCGAAAGAGTGGGCAGCCAGGATGAACTGCGGCGGCAGGTCCAGATGTCGGGCAATGGCATCCAGGTCGGCCACCATCTCCGCCATCGTGTATTCGGTGAAGGGCGCGTCGCTCTGCCCATGCCCGCGCAGGTCAGGAGCGATGACGCGGTAGTTGCGGGCAAAGTGGTTGATCTGGAATTCCCACGATTCCAGCACGCCGGCAAATCCATGCACGAACATGATCGCCTGTGTGGCCCCTTCGGGCCACAGGTCGAGCACGCTGAGATAAGCGCCCGCCACGCCAGGGATGGGTACTTTGACGCGGTACAGATCAAAATCAAGCTGAATGTCCTGTCGTTTGACGCCTCGGAGCTTCTTCTTCATAGCGGCCTCTGTTCAGGTTGTTGTCAGGCAACAGAGACTACAAAAGTTTTTGAGACTTTTGTAGTCCGTAACGGTGTAAATCCTGTGCGCTGAGGAGAAGCCGTTCCAGGTTTAATCGTAATGAAATCGGCAAGCGAGAATGCGGATTCTATCTTTTGAAACTTCGTAAACGAGCCGATGTTCACGATCAATCCGGCGCGACTATAAACCACTCAGTTCATGTTTTAGTGGCTCAGGCTTTCCCAATCCTGCGAAAGGCGTTTGTTGGATATTCTCGATTAGCTGCATAATCCGCAAGGCAGTTTTGCGGTCCTGGCGAATCCACCACGTCAGGTCTCCAAAAGCGCGCGGTTCAAATTCCAAGTTTTTCACGGACGACCTCAAAGGGAATTCCTTCGTCGCTTTCACGCGCCGCCAGTAGTCGCTCTTTCATCACAGCGCTGCTTAACAAGTATTCCGTGTCGTCCTGCTCAATTTCAAGTAATTGCTCAACCAGAAGATAGACCAGGTTGAGTTGGCGCGGCGGTAATTTGTCAATCCATTGATGAAGCAGGGCACGTTCCTGTAGATCAATTTGCACGCTCATTTCCAGTCCTCTTTTGAAAATCCAACGACACTTTGCCAGTGTTCATTTTTCTCTGTATTGACTGGCATGGTAGTTGTTACTTGCCTACAGCGTTGGTTCGGTTTCTGCCATTCCCTGATGGGTCAACCGGTCAAAAGCTACACTACTGCGATAACTATTTCCAGGGTTGATTATAGCATAACATACATTGAGAGACTGGAGCAGTCTTTAAGACTGCTCCAGTCTGGCAAAATCGTTCTATCATTGTAAGCGTCTATGAAGTTCTTACCCGTTTAGCGCCTGGCGGGCCAGGAGGAGGGCTTCTTCGGGAGTGGCGATGTCGCCGGCGGCCTGGGCTTCTTCGATGAGGCGCAGCAGTCTGCCCACTTCGGGGCTGCTGGGCAGGTGGAGGGCTTGCATTAACTGGCGGCCATTGAGCAGCGGCGTGGGGCGCACCTCCTGGGCAAACTGTTGGAAGTAAAAGTCGTAAAGCTGGCAGACTATCTGTAACAGACGTCCGCCCGCTTCCTGACCTGTTTCCAAATGGCCCGGGGGGCCGTCGTAGGTAGCCAGATGGTCGGCCAGGGAAAGCAAGCCAATGTCCAGGCCGGCATTTCCCATCTCCCGAAAGAAACGATAGACAGCGCGGCGGCTGACTGTTTCCTGGTGGCTGAATAACAACGGGCGCATATGACCGGCTACCACCGTTTGAATATGGGCAATAGCCTCATTGCTGAAGCGCAGGTGGCGCAGGCGGGGTTCCAGCAGCGCCGCCCCTACTTTGTCATGGTCGAAGAAGCGAATACGATCGTTGGCTTCGATGGTGCGAGTGACGGCTTTGCCGGCATCGTGCCATAACGCAGCCAGCCGCAGCGCCTGCCCACCGCTCAACCCGCCGGTGATGGTGCGCGCCAGGTGGGTTTGCAGACTGCCGGCATAAGGCGCCAGCGCCGCTTGCGCCTGCTGCAAAAAGGTGTGCGCCGCTGGCGGCAGACCGGCGGCAAGTTTCCCCTGCACGACGGCCTCTTCTACCACGATTAGCCAGCGCAGCACGCGGATGGTGTGCGCCAGCACCGGCTCGTGGTGGGGCAGGGATTGGGTCACGTCGCTCAGGGCGGCGATTTCGGGGAGGACGTGGGACAGCAGTTCCAGTTCTGCCAGCAGGGAAATCCCGTGATCAGGGGCGTCTGTTTTCAGGCATTTCAGCAGTTCATCGCGCACGCGTTCGGGCGAGACGGTAGCCAGCAGCGGCGCTGCCTGGCGCGCGGCAGCGGCGGTGTCTGGCTCGATCTGGAAGTGGAAATGGACAGCCAGACGGGCAGCGCGGATAGTGCGGATGGGATCGTCCAGCAGGGCGCGGGGGTTGGTCTGGCGCAGAATGCCGGCAGCCAGGTCAGCCTGTCCGCCGAGAGGGTCAATGATACTGGCGCTGGTATGGGCCGATGCCGGCAAAGCCATGGCGTTGATTGTAAAATCCCGGTCGCACAGGTCGGCGGCTATATCAGCGCCGCGGAAGCAGGCAAAATCCAACATGGTGTCCTCGTCCGCCAGCACTACCCGCCCGGTATCTCGTTTTTTGTCCAGAATGTAGGCAGGCCAGCCCAACGCATCTCCCACGCGAAACGCCAGCTTAATGCCGCCGCTGGGTACGACAAAATCCAGATCATGGCTGGCATGCCCTAACAGCGCATCACGGACTGCGCCGCCCACCAGATAAACAGGCACATCTTGGGCGTGCAGCACGGGTTGCAACCGCTCTAGCAAAGGGGATAGCGCCAGCGGCTGGCCTCCAGGCGGTTCTACGTATTGCAGCGTGAAGCGTTCCCGCGGCCGGTTGTAACGCGCCTGGTGCGCGGCAGCGTTGGGCGTGATCCCCACGCCGGCCACCTGGCCGTCATTGACCAGAGCCACCCAACGCCCGCTGTAAGCATTTAGATTCGAGAGGGATTCCATGGTGACGATCTGCTACCAAATTGTGGAGTGGGTGAGCAACCCGCCTGTCGGGCTGCCCACTAAACCACCGGGCAATAGGCTACAGCAGGTGAGCAAACACAGATGGTTTTAACACGACAATAAAGGGTAAACTACGATAATCTTCGGCAAAATCCAGACCGTAGCCGACCACAAACTTATCGGGAATGTCAAAGCCGAGATAGTGGATGGGGACTTCTACCTCGCGGCGGGATGGTTTGTTCAACAGCGTGCAAATGCGCAGCGAGGCGGGTTGGCGGGCTAACAGGGTGCGGTACATGTAGCCCAGCGTGCGCCCGCTGTCAATGATGTCTTCGACAATCAGAACGTGGCGGTCTGTAATTTCTTGCTTCAGGTCCATGATGATTTGCACGGCGCCGCTGCTGGTTGTGCCGCTGCCATAGCTGGAGATAGCCATAAAGTCTACGTGGTGCGGGTGTTGGATAGCGCGGCTCAGGTCCGCCAGAAAGATAAAGGCGCCTTTGAGGACACAGACAAGGAGCAGGTCGTCGCTACCGGCATAATCCGCATCAATTTGGGCAGCTATCTCTTGCACCCGCTGCTGCAGATGCTGTTGATCAATCAATATCTGGTCAATATCATCCATCGGGCGATGGTTAACGACTTTCATGTATTGGCTCCATTGCGAGCGGGGAGGACGGTGTGACATTGCCGGCAGCGGGCCTCATAAACTTCTGCGGCGCCCACCAACACCACCGGATCGTCAAAGGCGGCGGGCTGCCCATCAATCAACCGCTGCGTGCGGCTGGCTTCCTCGCCACAGACGACACAAATGGCGTGCAGCTTATCTACCATCTCCGCCCGCGCCAGCAGGTCGGGAATCGAGCCAAATGGTTCACCCCGAAAATCCGTATCC
>CAZDSN010000432.1:0-4340 GCA_964507675.1 uncultured Ardenticatenaceae bacterium
GCCCCGTTCCGTAGGGGCGTAGAGAGCCAATTCATCTTCTAATTCGGCCAGCGAACGGTTCAGATTTTGTTGCAGACGACGGCGGTCGGCTTCATTCATAGCCAGTTACTCCTTTAATTGGGAACGGATAAGCCACATTGTACGCCAAAACAGCGGCATAGTTCAAGGTGTTTTAGCACCATCGGCAGTGTTTCAGATGAAATAGAGCCTCCTACATTTGAAGCGTTATCTTGTCGGGCGTACACTTGAGATAATAATGAGTAACTTCGCGGAATCGTTGCGCAAATGATTTATACTACCCAAGATCATAAACTGACATTTTTCTCTCCGGTAAGAATGCCAGATTATGCCCATGCAAAGTATAGCAAAACGCAGCTGGCGATAGAGAGGAAAAGTGATTGCATACGATGTAAATGCTCTGAAATCCGAAATCGCGGGGACGCTGGATTTGCTGCCGGCAGAAAGTATTCAATTGCTGCATAAGTTTGTTGCTTTTCTACGGATGCGAAGTGAGTCGGCGGAAGCGCCAGACCAGGTCGTGAGGTTGGGCGGTTTGTGGAAAGGGACGCCAGACATCGGTGAAGAAGATATTATCAAGGCGCGTCGGGAGATGTGGCAATCTGATAGGCATTTTCAGGAAATAGCTTGACGACAACGGTGAGCATGTCGCCAACAATTTTGTGGTCACTGGGTGGGCAAACTATCTGTGGTGAACAGAGTAACAACATGAGCAAATTGAACTTGCAGCAGGTAGAAATGACAGCGCGGGATGGCACGCCAGTGCGATTTGTCTATGATGAAGAAGCCGATATGCTGGAGTTGTTTTTTGGGGAAAATGCGCCGGCGATGGGGATAGATCTGACCGATCACATCGTTTTGCGGTTGGACCGGAAGACGAAACGCGCCTTAAGTCTGGTTCTGCTCCATTTTTCGATTCTGTCTGAACAGACGGAATATGGGCCGCGTAGTTTTCCATTGGAAAACCTGGAGCGATTGCCGGAGGATTTAAGGGAACTGGTTTTGCGCCTGCTGACAACTCTGCCAGTCAGCCAGTTCTTGAAGTTGTCGCAGTTGCAGACAACGCCGCCGAAGTTTATCCCAGTTGCCTATATTTAATCTCATCTACTCCTGGCTTACGCCTGAATTGCGCTGCCGCGGCGTGTCTGGCAAAGTATGGCATGAATTCACGCCGGCCGGGGATAGAAGGGTATTATCTCCAATATCCCAGCCTGGCAAGGCCATCCCCGCCGCCTTACGAGGCGGTTAGTTGGGAACTCGTTGCCGCCTTACGCCAGTTGTCTGTACCGGAGAAAAACAGACGCGCCTTTGCCGCCGCTGATTTTGCCTTACGCCAGAAACGGCTGCTTTTGGCGGAGGAACACCCTGACTGGTCAGCAGCGCAAGAGGATGCCGAAGCGCGGCGATTGGTTTATGGCGTTACGCCAGAGATGCTGCCGTGAGCGACTATGAATATGGAGAGATGGGACGCAGATAACGCTGATGGGACGCTGATATTGGCAGATTCTGCGAACTATACCCATTGCCTTCGACAGGCTATCGCCGCCGCCGGCGGCGCGGCAGCGGGCCAAGTCTAAGTTCTGGGTTGATCAGCGTCCTGTTTTTGAGGGGGAAACCGGGGGTTTGCGGCTGTGGGCGGCGTCGGGGTAGTGGGCGGGGGCGGCGCTCCAGAAGGGGATGCCGTAGCGTTCGATTATCTGGGCTTGACCGCTGGCAACCAGGGAGGCCAGGGTTTCGCGTACCTGGCTGGGGGAGTAGTGGGCAGCCAGGGCTCGTTCGACTTCTTCCTGGCGCATGGGGTGGCGGGTGATGATGGCGATGATGCCGGCATCCACACTGTCAAAGCCGCTCAAGTCAAAGGTTCCTTCGGCGGGGTGGACGACGGTGGCAATGTCGCCCAGGATAGCTCTGGCGCGCATCAAGCCTTCGGCGTCAGGCGGTTGTACCCAGGTTTCGGCCGGGGGGCGGGTGGGCAGGTTGAGGTGTACCTGATCGGGGCGGATGCGGCGTAAAACGGCGGCAATGTCCTGCAAGGCGGCGGCGGTGTCGTTCAGGTCGCGCACGAGCATGAGTTCAACCCACAGTTTGCCGCTGTATTCCTGGCGGAAGGCGGCCAAGCCGTCTATGAGGCGGGCAAAGGTGGCTTCAGGGTGGGGGCGGTTGATCTGGCGGTAGAGGGCGGGCGTGCCGGCATCTACTGAGGGCATGACCACATCCGCCGCCGCCAGGTCGCGCCGGAGTTCGGGCAGGTAGAGCAGGGAGCCATTGGTGATGACGGCAACGGGCAGGTCGGTTAGCTGCTTTACTTGCTGGATGAGCCAGCCGATGCCGCTGTGTAGGGTGGGTTCGCCTGAACCAACGAATGTGACCCAATCAATGTCGCCTGGCTGGTGGTTGGCCAGCGCTGTCTGCGCTTCGGCTAGAATTTCGGCGTTGGGGAAGTATTCGCGGCGCTGGTTGGTCAGGGGCATGGTGCGCCCCAACTGGCAGTAGACGCAGTTCCAGTTGCACGTCTTGAGGGGGATGGTGTCTATGCCCAATGACTGCCCCAGTCGCCGGGAGGGAACGGGGCCAAAAACGTATCTCATCTTATTTTCTGCATTTTACGTTTGACGGGACGCTAAGATTACCTGGCCTTTTTCGCGCTCCTTCGCAGGCTCTTTGCCGAGAAATCTCTCGCAAATGGCAAGTTAAGGGGGGGGCCTCGTTTCACTCGGAATGACAATTTTAGGCATTGTGCACAAAGTGGAAACTGGGCTTTACAGATTATTCGCAATTGTCATTAGTATGAGAAAGATAAGGTAGAATAAACAATAAAAGGACACGGCAGGCCGATTGTCATTCGGTGCTAAGACCGACTCGGAGATATGACCGCCGTGTCCCCGAAAGAAAAAAGCCCGAACAGTTGAGGGGACGTGAGAGTCCGAATCCATGCTAGTGTGGGCTTGAAGAGATTGTAAGGAGTTCTCCAACTAATGACAAGCGAAAGCCAGACAAACGTAGTGGGAATTGATGTGAGCAAGCGCCGGCTCGACATGAATGTGTACGGCGAGACACAAGTGACCAGTTGGGACAATGATAAGCGCGGAGTGGACGATTTGGGACAGCGCTTGAGCCAGATGAAACCGCAATTGGTGGTGGTGGAAGCCTCTGGTGGGGTGGAAATACCTTTGGTGGTGGAGTTGGCACAGCGAGAACTCCCAGTAGCAGTCGTCAACCCGACGCGAGTGCGCAACTTTGCCCGAGCGGCGGGACAACTGGCGAAAACGGATGCCATTGATGCCCGTATCATTGCGGCGTTTGGAGCTAAACTGTCCCCAGGAGTCAAGCAGATAGTCAGTGCCCAGCGCCAGGAATTGGCAGCTTTGGTCAACCGCCGATACCAGGTTGTCATCATGATAACGGCCGAAAAGAATCGGCTGGCCACCACGCCGGCCTCTGTCCAGGAGCGGGTGATAAAACACCTTGACTGGCTGGCTGAGGAGTTGACAGCGTTGGATGCCGCTGTTAACCAGCTCGTTCTAGCCGATGAGGTTTGGCAGGAAGAGGCCATCATTTTAGAAAGCGCCCCTGGTGTCGGCCAGGTAACCGTAGTTACTCTTCTCGCCGACTTGCCGGAACTGGGTCAACTCAATCGCCAAAAGATTGCCGCCTTAGTCGGGTTGGCTCCCTTCAATCGAGACAGTGGTCCCAAAAGAGGGAAACGTCGTATTTTTGGTGGTCGAGCCTCTATTCGGCGTGTGTTGTATATGGCGACCCTCTCAGCAATTAGACATAATCCTGTGATTCGTGAGTTTTATCAACGCTTGCTCCTAGCCGGCAAACCGAAAAAGGTGGCTCTGACGGCCTGTATGCGTAAATTGTTGACCATTCTCAATGCCATGATGCGTTCCCGACAATGTTGGAATCCGCGTATGGCTTCAGGTTGATTTCTCTTTTTCGTCCATGTTTATCACAGTTGCTCCGAGCGGAGTCTTCGGAGCGAGGAATCCCTATCCCCGCTGCCTACCAGCGCCGTTGGGATTCGTCGTTTGACGCCGGTTCAGGCAAAGACAGCGTCTCCAGGGTGACCGGGTGTCCCCGTTGCGCCAGAATAGCCAGAGCCTGCGCCCGGCGCAGCACAGAGCGGTGATAAGCAGCCAGCAGGTCTGCCTGTTCCGCTGTTTCGGCTGCTGTTAGAGGGCGTTTCGCCGCTGACTGGTTCAACTGCGCCAGCCGCATCTGTTCCGCCGCGGACATAGACGGCGCGGCGGCTGCCCATAAAGCTTCGTCGCTAAACAAGTGTAAGGCAGCCAATTCTTCCGCCAATTCCGTAGGCGTGT
>CAZDSN010000433.1:0-4301 GCA_964507675.1 uncultured Ardenticatenaceae bacterium
GCAGCGCCTGTTATTGAACTCGATTCAACCTCAGCCGGGCATTTTGTCCTTGCGCCCCAGACGGCCACTAAAGGAAAACCACCGGCCTGCTTTTTCCAATGGGAATTTTTCCGCCGCTGCTTGCGGCTGCTGCAAATCGTCTCGCAGCGCCAAGAGCGTGCGGTGATATAAGGATTTAATGGCGCCTTCGCTGCGCCCCATAATCTGCCCAATTTCAGCGTTGGGCAGTTGTTCCATGAACTTCAACAACAGTAGTTCTTGCCTGTCTGCCGGCAGGCGGCGCACCGCTTCCAACAGAATCTCGCGTTCTTCCAGGCGTTCCGCCTTGAATTCAGGACCATCTTCACTGGTGTGCCATTGGGCAAAATCCTCCAGAGAAAAAATCTGGCGGCGGCCGCGATCCCGATGCCAGTTGGCTACCATGTTGTGCGCAATACGATAGAGCCAGGCCGAGAAAGGCACTCCCTTATCTTGATAGTTGCCAATATGCTGCATCGCCCGCTCAAAAATTCGGGCCGTCAGATCTTCGGCGTCGGCCACACTACCAGTGCGATAGTAAACATAGTTGTAAATGCGATCGACGTACGTTTCATACAGTTGACCAAAAGCCGCTTTGTCAACTTTCGCACGGGCTATCAATACTGATTCATCCATGCCATTATCCATGAAGGGCGCAGCGCCCGTAAAACATGCCCTGGCGGATACGCCGGGGGGAGGCGTGGACGTGTTACATGAAGAAACACGATACACGCCTATTGGTTGCGAATTCAGGTAGCGGCAAGCGGCTTGCGACAAGCGGCTTGCGGCTTGCAACAAGCGGCTTGCTGGAGGTAACGAAATTCCCCAAAACAGGCAGTAACGCACAACAGGCATTATCGCTCGAATAAAATCAGGCGTGTTGGGGAACTTCTGCCTGCTATCTTCCCACTATCAGGTTTCTTGTTCAGATTCTGGAAATCGCCGGCCAGGACGAAATGATTCCGCACAGCCGCCAGCCTGTCAAGGGGGCAGCAGGGGAGCGACAACAGCAGTTGGCGAGCGAGTAACAGCAATTGAGTATATCAGAGGCAGATAAGGATGCCAGTAGCAAACTTGACCATGCCCCAGGCCTACGCTATTCTCCATACGATGGATCCCTGGCAAGAGCAGGGACGCATGGACAGGTTTGCGCCTGTTCAGGGCGACCAATGACGGGCAAAATGCCCGCTCTTATGTACACAGGCATGACACAGAATCGATCATCAATCACTAGAACAGAAGCCGGGACAGACGGCATTGGCTGTGTGGGAATGCTGCTCCTGCTAGGTTGTATGGCCATGCTGATGCTGGCGCTGCTTCGCCAGGATAATGCCCGGGCAGTGGGGACAGGAATTGATAACCTGGCAGTGCATACCAATGTGCCGGCAGCTACAGATATCCCCGCCGCCGCTTCTTCCAGCACACCCCACCCCCTACCTACGGCAACACGCACGGCCACGACGACGCCTCCACCTACAGTCACTCAACTGCCCACGGCTATCTGGATGCCGTCGGCTACCTGGGTACCGTCGGCGACCTGGACGCCAACCGCAGCGCCGCCTACTTATCCTCCCCCTACCCTGGACCTGGCCGCGCTGCTGCCCACCGCTACTTACACCCCCATGCCCTTGCCTACTCCAATAGGCACAATAAGTTGGACCCTGCGCGTACCCATGCTGATGTATCATTACATCAGTGTGCCGCCGGAAGATGCAGACAAATATCGCCTCGATCTGTCTGTGGCTCCTGAAGCGTTTCAGGCGCAAATGGCCTATCTGGCGGAAAATGGTTATACGACCATTGATCTGTATGACCTGTCACTGGCCATAACCGGTAAGAAACCTTTGCCCCCCAAACCAGTCATCATCACTATGGATGATGGTTATCTGGACAATTACGAGAATGCTTTTCCTGTTCTGCAAGCATATGGACAGAAAGCGATGTTCTTTATCGTGACGGACTTTGTAGACCAGGGGGCCGCGCCTTACATGACTTGGGCCATGCTGGAAGAGATGGCCGCTGCCGGCATGCGCCTGGAACCGCACAGCAAATCCCATCCCGACCTGCGCGAGCGCGACCATGATTTCCTGGTGTGGCAAATCCTCGGTTCACAAGAAACGCTGGCGGCGCACATCGGCTACCAGCCGCGATTCTTTGCCTATCCTGGGGGTCGCTACGATGATGAAGTGCTGGAGATAATGTTGCAGCTTGATTTCTGGGGCGCGGTCACCACGGCTGGCGATTGGTGGCACGGCTTTAACAACCGGTATGAATGGCCGCGCCTGCGCGTGCGCAACACAACCACTCTGCCTGAGTTCATTGATCTGCTGGAAGGGGGGCAGTAATGCCGGCAACGGCAGACATGCCGGCCACCATCTCTTAATGGATAAGATTCTGCTCACTGATTTACGCCTGCACGGCCTCCTGGGCATTGAGCCAGAGGAACGCCAACACCCCCAGGAAATCCTGGTAAACGTGGTGGCCTATACCGATACACGCGCGGCGGCGGGCAGTGATGACATCGCCGACGCGGTTAATTATGCGGCCCTGGCGGAGCGCATCCGCCAGCATGTGGCCGCTGGCGCGCCTTTTTTAGTCGAGCGATTGGCGGAAGAAATTGCCGGCATCGTCCTCACAGAGTTCAACGTAACCAAAGTGCGCGTGCGGGTGGAAAAACCGGGCGCGGTGCCCCAGGCCCGCGCCGTCGGGGTAGAAATCAGACGCCATCGCTCCTGATTTGCTCTTTTGCTTGGACTTCTTGACAGACCCACCCCAAACATGATATAGTTGACATGTCAACAATTGCCTATGCAACGAAATTGGGCTCTTTTCGACCCAACAGACACGCACCTTTTTACTAAGATCACCCCGAGAGTAAACAAAACTCACTTGTTAATCTCTGTGGAGGATCGCATAATAGTCAGCAAACTTTCCTGACAGCACCTGTCTGTTATCTGCTTCTCCCGTCCGGGGCGCTTAACATCCATCACGATGGCAAGCAGCCGGTATCCCTGGGCAACAAGGTGCCCCCATCACAGAGGTGAGGCACAAATAAGGGATGACTGTTACCAACAAAACCCAACTGCAATTTATCACCGCGTTCAGCCCGACTTATAAAGCCGGCTGTTTTGGCGTATGTGTGCCCGTCGCCAGCCGCTGCGAATTCTCTCGTTGCTGGCATGGCAAAGCGTTGCTCTGTGCGCCAGACGCACCAAAATAGAAAGGAATCCTGGCCACGAATCGCTCTAATTTTTCATGCCATTCGTGGTTGTTATTGGGAGGTGTCTATTAAGCAAGAACTTGAGAATACAGCAGCAATCTGGCATAATCTATCTGTTAGAGGCTTTCAGAAGCAAATTCAGGTGTTTCCGCTCTAACAGCCTCTTAATAGCGCGCCCAGCCAGCATCCCCCTGTTGGGTAACGGAGCTTTGACTGGCAGACGCGCCTGACAAGCAACCTGAATCTTACGACACAAACCAATTTTCAAAAGTGAGGAGAAATGATGAATAAGAAATTACTCGCCCTCCTGGTCGCCTTGATGCTGGTCGGCGCTCTGGTTTTGAGCGCCTGCGGCGGCACGACCACGGAAGAACCAACCTCGGCCCCTGCGGCTACGGAAGTGATGGAAGAGCCAACAGAAGCGCCCGTGGCAGAACCGACGGAAGCGCCTATGGAAGAACCGACAGAAGCGCCAGCGGTAGAACCTGAGGTTTCCATCCGCATTTGGGCTGACGACACCCGCGCCCCCGTCCTGGTTGAACTGGGTGACGCCTTCACCGCTGAATATGGCGTGGGGCTGATTGTGGAACAGGTCGCCGATATCCGTGATCAGTTCGTCATCGCCGCCCCGGCTGGCGAAGGCCCGGACATCATCATCGGCGCCCATGACTGGCTCGGTCAGCTTGTGGCCAGTGGTCTGTTGGCCCCCATGGATCTGGGCGCTAAGAGCGATCAGTTCCTGGATGTATCTCTGCAAGCGTTCACATATGACGGCGTCCTCTATGGTATGCCCTATGCCATCGAAAACCTGGCCTTCTTCCGTAACACAGACCTGGTTCCCGATGCGCCCGCCACCTGGGAAGAAGTTGTCACCATTGGCACGCAACTGCAAACTGATGGGGCAACCACCTACGGTTTTGCCCTGACCGGCACCACCTATGATGCTTTCCCGCTGCAAACCGCTTTTGGCGGCTACATCTTTGGTCGCGACGCCGATGGCAATTACAACCCCAGCGACCTGGGCGTAGACAGCCCAGGCATGGTGGCCGCCGGTGAGTGGGTG
>CAZDSN010000434.1:0-4285 GCA_964507675.1 uncultured Ardenticatenaceae bacterium
ACAAAGTCAACTACGTTTACATTTCCAATCCCGCGGCTGACGCCAACTACTACGAAGACATCAGCGACACCATTGACATAAAAATAGCGGCGCTGCGGCAGCATGTCAGCCAGCTTGGCGACTGGGACCCCGCACCGCGCCTGCAAGAGTGGAGCCAACAGGTAGGCCAACGCGTCGGTTTCAAGCACGCCGAATTCTTCCGTCGTATTACCTTGAAGGAGCCAACTGAAGAAGAATAAACCTGCGTTCCATGAGAGCCTGCCCAGGCTGAACGCTCTATTGGCAAGGCTCTCATGTTACCTACAACTATTGTGCACCGTTGTCCAGGCTCAGCGCGCGGCGCAGACAGTTATCTACAGCCACCATATCTGCTCCCGAAAGGCGTCCAGTATGATGAACAATCAGCGAAGGCTCAATAGCTGCGATTTTAGGGCGCACAAAAGATGGCTTAAGCAAGCCGGCTGACGACCAATCGGCCGAAACGTGATCAATTTCTTCGTTAGCTTTGCCAATTTGCGAGGAAACGTAGGCCAACAATAGTTCCGAACGAATTTCCTGGTAAATTGAGCTGCTGACAACCACAGCCGGCCGTGTTTTACTCGCCGACAGATCGGTGAAGGGAAATGGGATCAAAACAACATCACCTCTCTGGTATGCCATAAAGCTCTCTCCAGTTATCGTAAATGGCATCTTCTGGATTGTCCCAATCTGCGGTAAAAGCTGTCAACGACAGTACATGCCAATCCGATTCTTCGTCAGCCTCCGGCATAATAACGCTATCCAACAATCGCTTTGCCAGGAGCAAACGTTCCTGGTTGTTCAACGGGCGGATCAATTCCCACGTTTTGTCTAATCGCTCCGTATGTTGTAATGACATGTTTTCCCTCCATCTCGTTCCCGGCGGACAACGCATGGCGGCATGTAAAGATTTCTGCCACAAGGTTTCTGCGACAGCCCCTTCAATAGGCTTTATCGGTAATAAAGGTTCTCCAGAGAGACCTGACAGGTCTTGGAGACCTGTCAGGTCTTATTCCACACCTGACGAATTGCCTTGCCTCTGGCGCTATCTGATTACACCGAGACAAGGATTGCTCAGGGACGGGTGACGGTGGGCAAGTAAACAAAGTTGGCGTGGGGGTTCACTTCGCCTTCAGTCGCCACAGTCAGAGGGGTGGTGGCCTTAGTCACGTATTCGGGGCCCACGTTTCCCTGCGCGTCGGGCAAGATGTAGAAGCGTTGGTTGAGGCGAATCAGGCCAATTTCGGTGTTGTAGTTGGCGCGTTCGATGCCAATGCCGGCATTCCCAAAACTCTTCATATCCCCGGTGTCCGTGTCATTCGTGGCGCTATCGTCAATATAATAGTTGCGAATATGCCCCTGACCTCTATCCACCTCAAGCACGTCTACAATTGTGCCATTCTGCCCGCTGACCACAGAATAATTGTGCCAGGGGGACACAGGTACGCTGTCGGCGACGCCATCAATTGCCACGCCAGCAGGCACATTGGGATCGTAGTACGTCGCCGGAGCCATACCCGTCACCGCCGGGTCTAGCAGGTCCAACGAGGTGAACGCTGATTGAAACTGGAGCAGAACTGTAACAGTCAGCCCATTTTGAGAATACGTTATGAGGGTATCGCTTAAAGGAAACGTCACATCCAGATCGAAACGGTTCCCGTAAAAGGCAAAACCCATGCCTACATCCTGGTTACCCGTTGCTGCCCGCACGGGGCCTAAAGCAGCAATTGCCAATGTGTTTGGCAAGCCAACCTGCTCCAGGAGATCTGCCAGCGTTTCTTCCGTCACGGGATCGAGTGGGGTAGCCGTAACCCGAATTTTCTGGCGATCTAAAATGTCGCCAGAGCCGCCAATCATCAGATCGGATAGTCCCAGAAAGTTCTGCTGGTCGAAAATGGCCGTATAAGTATCCGCGCTTATCGTCTCTGTGTCCGGGTTCCAATTGACGTAGTTGACGTTAGACTTTGGCAGCGTGGTCGAGCGGTAAACGTAAACCCAGCCGGTTTCACCGGGGTTAAGCGAATCGGTCACCTGGACACTGACACGGGGGTAGAGCCACGATTCCAGATTGTCAATCCACTCATGGGGGTCAGCGGCTGTGCCCACGTCACCCGCCACAAAAACCAACTCATCGTTTGCATCTAGAAAGCCATCTTCTTCAATGACGTACGTTCCCGTGATATTGACTTCGTCCACCTGAAAGGGAATGGGTGTCCAGATGCCGCTGTCTAGAGCAAAGACCCCCAACTCATCAATAGGAAAACCGAGCAGTTGGGTTAACGCCTCACCTTGAACAACAACCGGTTCATCTGCCCGCGTAAACGCGGCGGCAGCGGTCACCTGGCCTGTCCCAACCAAACCATTCCAGGCCAAAGTCACGATCAGAAACCCACCTACCAGGGGTACAAGCAATTTCCAAATATTTCTTGAATCCATAGAATCAAACTCCTGAATAGAACGACAGCATCAAGCAACATCAAGCCATGCTTTCTTACGGTTGATTCCCCTCCTTTTTACCTCATCTTCAATTATTCTAACACAAAAAAACAGGTTCTCTCATTAGACGTAGAATACAAAAGTCAACAGAGAGCAGCGCGTCAGGCAAAATTCCCGAACGAATTGAGCCGTCTCGCCGGAGAAGCTCACCAGGAAACTCCACTTCTCCGGCAAAGTTGGACTTCTAAATAAAAGAGCTGTTGTGGAACAATCTCTTCGTCGCTATAACCCGGCAGCTATGGAATTATTGGTTATAAAAAAGGGGCAGATAGGTGGGAAAATCAAGAGATGGCGGTACGTACCCTTCAATGAAAGTGGTCGTTTGCAGCGGATTGTTGGTGCGCGTGACGTAAGCTGCCCCCTGGTTGGCAGCATTGGCAGATAGCACGTAGAATCTCTGATTCAACCGCACCAGGCCAATACTGGTAGTAGCATTGGGGGCTTCAACGAGCAGGCCGGCATCGCCAAACAACCGTTCATCCCCTGTGTCACTGCTGTGATGCGTACTATCATCCCGATAATACCCCCGCGCCGTACCATTACCCGGATCGAGATCGTGCACAGATATCAGGCTGCCGGCTGCGCCGCTCACCTGATACCAATTACTCAATGGCAGATCAGGTATCGTTTCTGGTACGCCATCAACTGGTACGCCGCCAGGCGTGTGGCTGTCGTAGTAAGTTGCCGGAGCCATACCCGAATCATTGGGGTTACGCCAATCCAACGATGTGCGCGCAGACTCGAAATGAATAGCAATGCCATATATTTCCATATCTTCCAGGGGCAGCGCGACATCAAGCTCTAACTGGGCATTGTAAAAGGCATAACCCAATCCCAGGTCCTGGTTGGCGCTGGCGGCGCGGACGGGGCCAGTCACCGCCAGCACAATGTCTGTGGGGATCTCTTGCGCTTGCAGCAGACTGGCCAGCGTTTCTTCGGTTATAGGCGGAATCACATAAGAGGGGCTGGCATCCACCCGGATTTTTTGCCGATCCAACACGTCCACCGAGCCATGCAGATAGAGATTGGTAATCCCTATCATGGTATCCGAAAAAACGACGGTGTAATCCAGCGTCTGGGCTGTTTGCAAGGCATTGTTCCAGGTCACATAAGCTGTGTCTGAGCGTGGTAGCGTGATCGAACGGAACAGATAGACCCAGACAGCTTCATTCTGGTGCAGCGGGTCGGTGACGCGAATGGCATAACGAATATGCTGGCGCGCTTTGACGTCTAACGGCCATTGGGAAAGGGTGGCCTTCATGCCGCCATCAAACCCCATCATCACCAATTCATCATTCTGATCGAGCAAGCCATCTTCGACTGTTACCAGTTTGCCCTGAGCATCAAATTCGTCAATCTGGAAAGGTATCGCGGCCCACACCCCATCGTTAAATGTGTACAACGCCAGATCAGCAATAGGCGCGTTGTCAAAGCCGGGTAGTTGGCTGCCCGGCACAATCACGGGTTCCTGTCCCCGCGTCAACACCGGAATGGGCGTGGGCGTGAACGTTGGCGTGGGCGTGTGGGTCGGGGTGGGAGACGGGGTGCGCGTGGCTGTAGCCGTAGGCGATGGCGTCAAAGTCACTGTAGGTGTGCGGCTGGGGGTAACAGTAGGCGTACCTGTTTCCGTCGGCGTTGGCGATGGGGTCTCGCTGGGTGTCGGCGTGAAGGTAGGCGTACTCGTTTCCGTCGGCGTGGGTGTCGGCGTATCGCTGGGGGTAGGCGTAAAGGTGGGCGTGCTCGTTTCCGTCGGCGTGGGCGTCGGCGTATC
>CAZDSN010000435.1:0-4280 GCA_964507675.1 uncultured Ardenticatenaceae bacterium
GATAAAATGGGTGGCCTTCACGGAGGCTTTGATGTCAATGCAGCCGGCCAGCACCATCGGTTGGTTGGCGACAATACCTATGGTGTACCCGTTGAGACGGGCAAAGCCAACGACGATGTTTTCGGCCCACAGTTGGTGTACTTCAAAGAAGCGTCCATCGTCCACGACGCTGGCGATTACCTGGCGCACGTCGTATGGTTTGTGCGGGTCAGTGGGCACGATCTGTTCCAGTTCGGCGCAGCGGCGGCCAGGATCGTCTAAAGGAGGCAGGTGCGGGGGATCATCCTGGTTGTTGCCGGGCATGTAACTGAGCAGGGTGCGCACCTGTTCCAGACAGTCGCGGTCGTCGGTGGTCAGGAAGTGGCAGACGCCGCTTTCCTGGCTGTGCATCAGGCCGCCGCCCAACTCTTCAAAGGTGACGTCCTCTTGCATAACGGATTTAACCACGTCTGGCCCGGTGATGAACATGTAGCTGTTTTGGGTCATAAAGACGAAGTCGGTCAGAGCCGGCGAGTAGACGGCGCCGCCGGCGCAAGGCCCCATAATGACGGAGATTTGGGGGATGACGCCGGAGGCTTCGCAGTTGGCGTCAAAAATTTTGGCGTAGCCGCCCAGGCTGTCTACGCCTTCCTGAATACGGGCGCCGCCGGAGTCGTTGATGGCGATAAAAGGGCAGCCGTATTGCAAGGCCATGCGCATGGCTTTGACAATTTTGTTGGCGTGCATTTCGCCCAGAGAGCCACCCATAACGGCGGCGTCTTGGGAAGCAGCGAAGGCGTGCCGTCCATTAATCAGGCCAAAACCAGTAATGACGCCGTCGCCATAGCGGGACTCTTTACCGCCCAGGTAGGTGTCGTAGCGGGTGGTGACAAGGGAATCTATTTCGGTGAAAGTGCCGGCATCGAACAACAGTTCAATCCGTTCGCGCGCGGTTAGCCGCCCTTTACGGTGTTGCCGTTCCGTATCTTTCGCCGTGCCGGCTGAGATTTCCTTGCGTTTTTGTAGTTCCTGGATGTAGAAATCCATATCCTTAATCATGCAAAACCTCCAACAAAATGGGGAATGGATCAAAATGGTGCGTGACGGCGTATTGTACCACTACTCTGGACAGGGGGCAGTGGACAGTGGTCAGTGAACAGTGGTCAGTGGTCTTTCACTCACCACTGTTCACTCATCACTCACCACTCACCACTCCCTTCTAGCGGCGCAGCCGCCAGGGTCAGCACGTAGCCTGGAATCGTCTGCCACCACCCGTCCAGCCGCCGGCCCGCCAGAGATGCCGGCAGCTTCCCCGCCAACAACTCCCCATTCAAATCAATGACAAAGGGCGTCCACGTTTGCGGCGGCGCACTGACGGGCGCGATCAGGCAAGAAACGGCGCGCGTATCCACCGTCAGCCCCAACTGCAATGCCTTCAGCGCCGCCTCCTTGGCGCTCCACATGGCTGTGACCAGCATGTGGTACTGCTCTGACGGCGACTGGGCCAGCAGCGCCTGTTCGGCCGGCGTGAAATAATCGCTGACAAAGACGGCGGCGCGCGGCATGATTTGCTCAATGTCCGCCCCTAACGGCCAGTTCGGTTGTTCCACCAGGGCGCAAAAAGCATGGTCGCCCGCATGGCTGATGGACAGCGTAAACCGATCAGGCAGCGGCAGCGGCGGCGGTTCATCGAATGGATGTTGATAGCGGGCCACGGGGGCGCCGTTAAGCTGGTTGTAGATGGTGATCGTTTGGAATGAGGGGGGCTGGCCGATTTTGGCAGCGAGCACCGTTTGCAATAACTGCTTGGCGGTCCACCGCCCCAACAACCAATCGCGCCGCCGCTTATCTGTCTTCAGCGCCTCAAAACGGGCCTCCTCAGCCGGCGTTAACAGGCCAGCCGGGGAGGACAGACCTTGCACCAGATCGGGATGAGCGGCGGCGGATTGGGTAAGCCAGTGGATCATGGCAAGTGGCGAGTGGTCAGTGGCGAGTGGTCAGTGGACGCCCACTATTTACTCGCCACTGTCCACTGTTCTACACGCCTTCGGGTATGTCAATCGTGCGGTAGCCGTAGACGGTCAGGTAAACCTGGTTGGCGTTGTCTATGACCTGACCATCGAAGGCGCTGCCGCCGTCCAGGGCGCGAATGACAGCGTGGAGACGGTGGTTCGCGGCGGCATCCGGCTGGCGATAAACCACCACCCGCTCCACGGACAGAGGTAGGGCCAGACCACCCTGGTGTTGGATTTTCCACATGCCGGCAGTCTGGAAAACCAGTTCGATCAGACGCGGAGTCATCAGGGAGGCTACATTTTCGGGTTGGGTGTTGGGGGGGAGGGATGCCGGCATCTCGCCCAGCGCCATGTCGCCCGCTATCGTCACCGCTTCCAGTACCTGGTAGGCGGGGCCGTGGAAGTAAATGTCGTAAATTTGCTGCTGGCTGATGCGGTCTCCGCCAAAACTTTCGGCGGCCAGCCAGGCCACAGGCGTATCTACTGCTTCCTGCGCCTGGCCGCGGCTCAAATGTACCTCCGCCTGGAAGTGCAGCTTCTCCTGCGGCGGCAGCCCTGGTTTCGCCAGTTGGCGGCGCGAGCGCAGCGTGCAGTGGGCGATCAGGTTGTCACCATTGGCTGCCGGCTGCGTCCATACGTTCAGGTAGAGCGTTTGCGGTTCCATGCGGTAGAACTTGAATGGATTCAGGAACTGCACGTTCTCTACCGCGGTGACGCGATAGGCAGGCGCCAGAACAGTCGCCAGTTCCGCCAGCGTTTCCGTGCCCATCACGCCGGGCAGCAGCGGCGTCCCTTCCAGCGCGTGGTCATAGAGGAATGGTTGCGCCTGGGGATCAAGCGTGGTTTCCACTTCCAGCCCGCCATACAGCCGGGTGGCTTTGACTTCGCCAATCATCAGCAGTGGCGGCTGCCGCTCGGCCAGCGCCTGCGCCAGCCGGGTTGTGTCCAGCCCGCCGGCGCCAGGGTCCCATTCCTCCATCATCAAGCCCATGTCCTGTGCTACCACCAGTTCGCCTTTGAAGCCGCCATAAGTTAACTCGCGGCGCACGGTGGGCACGCCCGCTTCCGGCGGCAGCATGGAAATGCCGGCAGCTTCCATAATCTTGGGAATGGAGCCGCGCGTAGCCATGCCAATGCCGCCCCACGCCGTCCAGTCAATCACGATGCCCCGCGTTTCCGGCCGCCACTGGCGCATACTGTTGGTGATTTTGCACAGCAGGTCATTGGCCGCGCTGTAATCTGTCTGCCCGCTGTTGCCAAACCGCCCGGCTACCGAGCTAAAGGCCACCGTAGCCCCGATGGGCATCTCTCCGGCAGCGTGCAGCAGGCTGAAGAACCCGTCCGCTTTGACGTCAAACACCAGGTTGAACTGCGCCGGGTCTTTGTCGTTCAGGGCGCGGCTGATTTCCAACCCGCCGGCGTGCACCAACACGTCCAGCCGGCCATGCCGCTGTTGGATCTCGGCCATCACTGCGGCCACGGCGTCGTAGTCCAGCAGGTTGACGCAGCGGTAATAGGCCACGCCGCCAGCCGCTTGCACGGCTTCGATGGCCCGCAGCGCCGCCTCCGACCGTTCAATGCCCATCAGCTTTTTGTCAATGACTGCCGGCGTTGGCCGTTCGCCCACCGCCCGCATCTGGGCGATCAGTTCTTGCTTGAGCGCTTCTTTATCGCGACGGAACAGGGCAATATGGGCGTCGTTGGCCTCTGGCTTTTCTACCAGGTCGAGTAAATAGAAATCCGCGCCGCCGTTGGGGGTCATGCTGTTGGCGGCCAGATCGGCAATGATGGCGCTGGTGATGCCGCCGGCTGCGCCCGTTACCAGGAAGACGGTGTTGTGGTCAAGGGTCAGACCGGCCTGCCCATCCTGGGCGGGTTGTTCCACCAGGGTGACGGTGTACCGTTGATCGTGGTAATACCCCACTTCCACTACGCCAGGGTCGGTCAATGTCTCTTCAATGAGGGCGTCGGCGGGATGGGCTGCCTTGCGGCTGGCGGCAAAGTCTACCGCTTTGACCAGAACGCGGCCCCGTTCCCGTTTGTACGCTTTGGTGAAGCCGGTCACGGCCCCACCCAGGGGCGCGGATGCGCCGTCCAGCCCATAACCGTGCAGACCGCCCAGGCGGGTGGCGGATACCAGGAAGTTGTTCGGACCGCTCACTGTTTCGTAGAGGGCGCGCATGGCGGTATACAGATTTTTGACCCGCTGCTGGTTCAGCTCGCGCCACTGAGCAAACGTCATCTCGGTCAGCGGCGGTTCTACATCCAGGGCCGGCAGCCAGTAGA
>CAZDSN010000436.1:0-4276 GCA_964507675.1 uncultured Ardenticatenaceae bacterium
ATGGACAGGGGCAGAATGGAGCGGCGGGACAGCAGCGCGCCTATCGTGACCATATTGAGCATTTTGTCGCTACCCAGTTCGGCAGCGATGGTGTTGGCCGGAACGTAGACGACATCTATGTCTGTTCGCTCGCTCTGAACGTGAATGATGGCGCTGTTAACCACCAGTAGCCCGCCGGGCTTTACCAGCGCCTCATATTTTTCAAATGAAGGCTGGTTCAAAACGACGACGATGTCGGGACGGGAGACAATGGGCGCGCCGATAGGGTTATCGCTGATGATGACAGTGCAGTTGGCTGTGCCGCCGCGCATTTCGGGGCCGTAGGAGGGAATCCAGGTAACGTGGTAGCCGTGTTCCATGCCGGCATAAGCCAGCAGCTTGCCGGCAAATAACACCCCCTGCCCCCCGAATCCAGCGATCACAATTGAAGTTTCCATCAGGGTTTTCCTCTTGTGGGCGTAGAGAAGTTCAACTTCTCTACGTGCATCCATGCTAATAGACGGCAAAAACGGGCTCTTCTAACGCCAGCGCCGCCGCAATTACCTGGCCCAAACGCTTAATGCCCAGTTCAATTTGCTCTGGTTGAGCATTAGAAAAGTTCAGGCGGAAAGTGTTGTGACTGCTGGTATCGGGATAGAAAGCTGCGCCGGGCACAAAGGCCACCTTGTTTTCCACAGCCTTTTCTAGCAGGCTGACCGCATCTAAATTCTCTGGCAGCGTTACCCATAGGAACAACCCGCCCTGCGGGCGCGTCCAGGTGACGCCGGGCGGGAAATGTTGGTCCATAGCTGCCAGCATCACGTCCCGTCGCTCGCGGTAGACGCGGCGAATCAGGCGCACGTGCTCTTTCAAGAAACCGGTCTTGACCACTTCATAAGCCATCATCTGCACAAACGAACTGGTATGCAGGTCCATGCCTTGCTTAGCCATGACACAGCGCTTGATAACGTTCGTGGGAGCTACAATCCAGCCCAAGCGCAGACCAGGCGCCAGCGTCTTGGAGAAAGTGCTCATGTAAATCACGTTGCCGCGAAGATAACCTTGTCCATTGTTGGTAGTGTGGTGGTTGAGTTTCGCGGAGTCTAACACCACCAGCGGCGGCAAATGCTCCCCTTCAAAGCGGAGTTCCCCATATGGATCATCTTCAATAATGGGAATGCCGTACTGGTCGGACATGGCAATCAATTCCTGTCGCCGTGACAGCGACAGGGTAACGCCGCCAGGGTTTTGGAAGTTGGGCAGGATGTACATAAACTTGGGGCCGCTGCACAACGCTTCTTCCAACAGGTCCGTGCGCAGGCCATCGTCATCCACAAGCACAGTAACGAATTCCGCCTGATAGGCGCGCCACGCTTGCAGTGCGCCCAGATAAGTAGGCCGTTCCGTTAAGATGGTGTCGCCTGGGTTGATCAAGATTTTGCCGATCATGTCCAGCGCCTGCTGTGATCCGCTGGTGATGAGAATGTTTTCTGGCGACGCCTCAATACCGTACTGAGCCATCTTCTCCACGATGAACTGGCGCAGCGGGCGATACCCTTCTGTCGTGCTGTATTGCAGCGCCCGGCTGCCATGTTCTTTGAGGACACGAGCGGCAGCTTCCTCAAACTGAGGTACGGGGAAGATTTCAGGCGCAGGCAGCCCCCCCGCAAACGAAATCACATCTGGTTGTTCTGTCAGTTTTAGCAGTTCCCGAATCATGGAACTGCTCATACCCTGCGTTCGCTGCGCGTAGCGATTCTTCCACGGGGTTGTCATTGCTTTATCTCCTGAAAAATTGTCAGATTATAAAAGTCTCACAGACCTATGTAATCTTCCGTAACTATAGTCTCTCTGGAATTTCACCCCAAAGACGCGAAGATCGCAAAGAAGAACCAGGAAATCTAGCGTTCTGGGCATCTTCGCGGCAAGTCAATACAATCTTCCTGCAAAAATTAGCGGCGACCGCGGCGGGCGGTGTCTTGCAGTTCGTCGGCTACCTTGTAATCGCCCAGCGGGTAATAGGGCAGCATATTGTCCTTGATCCAATCCAGGGCGTCGCATGCCGTCATACCCCAATTGGTAGGGCAGGAGGACAACAATTCGACAATGCTAAACCCTAACCCTTTCATTTGCGCCTCGAAAGCGGTTTTAATCGCTTTCTTAGCCTGGATGACGTGGCGAGCGTCGTGCAAACTGCGACGGACGCTGTAGACTGTGCCAGGCAGACCGGCCAGCAACTCAGCCATGCGCACGGGTTGTCCGGTAAGCATGACATCGCGCCCAAACGGCGAAGAAGTGGTTTTCTGCCCAATCAGGGTGGTAGGCGCCATCTGGCCGCCCGTCATGCCATAAATAGCATTGTTAACGAAAATGATGGTGATACGTTCCCCCCGGCTGGCAGCATGAACGACCTCGCCCATGCCAATAGAAGCCAGGTCGCCATCTCCTTGATAAGTAAAAACGATCTTATCAGGATGCACCCGCTTGATGCCCGTGGCCATGGCCGGCGCGCGTCCGTGGGCGGCCTCGCAGGCATCAACCTCAAAGTAGTTGTAGGCAAAGACGGAACAGCCAACGGAGGCTACCAGGATGGTATCCTGCTGAATACCGAGTTCGTCAATGACCTCGGCTACCAGCCGGTGAGCTGTGCCGTGTGTACAGCCCGGACAGTAATGGGTATAAACGTCAGCCAGCGCCTGGGGACGTTCATAGACAATTTCTTCTTGTTTAATTAAGGTGGCCATTGCTGCCCTCCATTTCGGTTGTCAATCCTGCTTCTGTCCGCGCCAATAGCACCCGTACCTCGCTTTCCACTTCCTCAGGCATGGGGATGACGCCACCCATGCGCCCCAGGAAGCGCACCGGGCAACGCCCGCCCACGTACTCGCGTACATCGTGTACCATCTGGCCGGCATTGAGTTCCACCACCAGAAACGCTTTTGCCTGCTGCGCCAGTTCCCTTAATGGTTTTTCGGGGAAGGGCCACAGCGAAATGGGACGGAACAACCCCACTTTCAGTCCTTCCTGCCGCAGTTGCTGCATGGCGGTCTGGGCCACGCGCGCCGCCGTGCCAAAGGCTACCAGCACCACTTCGGCATCCTCGGTCATTTGCGTTTCATACCGCACTTCGTGCGCCTGAATACGCATCAACTTGACCTGCAGCTGCTGGTTCATTTCCTCTAGTTCAGATGCCCCCAGATAAAGCGACGTGATGATATGGCGCGGACGCCCTTTAGCGCCGGTCAATGCCCATTCCGGGCGTTTTGCCGGCAGCGGGCGCATAGGGGGCAGTTCCGCCGGTTCCATCATCTGGCCGATAGCGCCGTCAGCCACCAGGAAGACCAGCGTGCGGTACTGCTGCGCCAGGTCAAAAGCCAGCACCGTCAGGTCAATGGCTTCCTGCACTGTGGCTGGGGCCAACACAATCGGATGGAAGTCGCCATGCCCGGCGGAGCGGGTAACCTGGTAATAATCCGCCTGGCTGGGTTGGATATTGCCTAAACCGGGACCGCCGCGCATGATGTCAATGACCACTGCCGGCACGTCCGAAGCCGCCATATAACTAAACCCTTCCTGCATCAGGCTGATGCCCGGGCTGCTGGATGAAGTCATAACGCGCGCGCCAGCGGCAGCAGCGCCATAGACCATGTTAACGGCGGCGACTTCACTTTCCGCCTGCAAGAAAACGCGCCCTAACTCCACCATGCGCTGCGACATGTGTTCCAGCAGTTCAGTCTGGGGCGTAATAGGGTACCCGAAATAGGCGTCGCAGCCTGCGCGAATAGCGGCTTCAGCGAAGGCGTTATTCCCTTTGAGCAGTTCTTTAGGCATAGCTCACTTCCTCCTTTTGGCGGGCAGGGGCAACTTCTTTGTAAACAGTGATGCAGCCATCGGGGCAAACGGTGGCGCAGAGGGCGCAGCCGGTACATTCGTGCATGGGATCGAGCAGAATGACTGGATGGTACCCTTTGGCATTCAACTCTTCCGCTATTACCAGAATGTCTTTAGGACAGGCGTCGCGGCAAAGTTCGCAGCCCTTACACCGTTCGACGTCAATGACGATACGACCATGGGCCATTATTTTGTTCCTCCGTAGTACGGTTCAATGGGGAAATTGTTGGGAGTAGATTCAGAGCTGTCATCAAAAATTTGTTTGCGTATCGGCAACATCTCAATATTTTCGGGAAGACGATGCCTCAGAGACGAGGTCTGAGTTTGTCGAAGGCCGTTGGTTTCGACAGGCTCAACCAACCGGGCAACCATGTGAAATAGTGCAGTAAGGGCAGCGTCAATCCAC
>CAZDSN010000437.1:0-4267 GCA_964507675.1 uncultured Ardenticatenaceae bacterium
AGGGCGAGGGGCGCTCGCGCCCTCTGGAACAAGCCCCCTTCCTCTTTCGGGGGGAAGGGGGTTGGGGGATGGGGGTCTGTCCCCCCGTTTACCGAACTATTTTCTTAAACCTCAAGCATACGCCCTTTACATAAACCGCATTCCCTGATCACCGCTAAAGAAGGTTAATCTATGAAGGACCCTTATGCTGTCCCCAAAGCAATGCAGGAAACATATGAAGCCATTACGGCGCTGACGGATGGTTTTTGCCAGGCTAAACTAAATGAGGAGTATAGGGATATGTGCCGGCAACTGACCGCCCATTTATGCCGCAAACGCCCGTCCCCGCTGGCCGGCGGGCGGGCTAAGAATTGGGCTGCCGGCATTGTGCACGTCATCGGAACAGTCAATTTCGCCTTTGACCGCAGCCAGACGCCGCACATAGCCGCCCCGGATATCAGCGATTATTTTGGCGTGGGGAAGAGCAGTTCGGCCGGCAAGTCGAAAGAAATCCGCGACCTGCTCGACATCGGGCTGATGGAACCCAAATGGACTCTACCCAGCCGGATGGGTAAAAATCCAATGGCCTGGTACATCACGGTAGATGGCCTGATCCTGGATGCGCGGTATTTGCCCCGCCACATCCAGGAAGCAGCTTACGCCAAAGGACTGATTCCTTACATTCCAGCCGACCGTGAGTAAGGCGATTGGGTAAAGGGCGCGTTACGAATATTCAAACGGGCGGGCAGGCAACGCCCCATGAACCGTTCACCCATTCACCAATTAACTATTTCGGCTTTCGTCAACCCTTACAGAAGCTTAAAAACCTCACCGGCTCTGCTCAGAGCGGCCTCGTTTTTCCACAGACCGGTTAACTCAAACCGGAAAACGGGCTGCAGCTCTCCACCCGACGGCGACGAGCGATTGTAATGAATTTTCTTTGCCGGCAACCCATACTCGGCGGCAAAGGCCAGCAGTTCATCCTGTATTTGCTTTTCAATGTGGCGGACAGCGTAGGGGCGCAGCACCATCCCATCCGCCTGGCATGACTCCCCCTTTTCGCAGCGGCAGTTCCGCAGAATACCCCCTTCATCAGGCTCCAGTTGCCAGATGCGCACAGCCACTTCTCGTTCTCGCTTGCCCATCAAATAGGCAGCTACCGCATTGTAGTGCAAAACCACCTCCATGCGCAGCGCCTTCGGCCCCCCCTTCGCCAACGGCGTCACTTTAGGAACCGGACGGGGTTTTGGTTTGGGCGGCGGGGTCTTAGGCCGGCTCTGGCGGCTGGGTGGCGGGGGCGGCTCCGGTTTGGCCGGGGGCGCCGGTTCCGGCGGCGCGGTTTGGGCAGCCAGATGCGCAGGCTGGCCTTTATCCGCATGGCATAGCCCCTGATGCGCCTGGCAGGTATGGCGACCACAATCACGACAGCGCACCTGGCTGTGCCGGCACAACGGCTCTCTGCAGACATCGCACACGCCCACTTCCTGAGCGCAGTCGCGGCAAAAAACGCGCTTGCAATCAATACAGGCAGGCGCCAGGCAGCCTTCGTGGGCCAGATGACCATTCTGGCACAAATACAGGCGCTCGCCTGCCTGGCCACAAACCTGGCAATACAACGGCTCCAACTGGTTTAGCAGCGGATCCCACACAGCGTAAACGTTCGTCTGGGCGCTGCGGTTGGCAATCTGCATCCCCTGGATCAGCTTGGGCTGCTGGATAACGAGCACATTAAGCAGGGTCAGGTTGATGTACACCTGGTAACGCTCGGCCAGGTCGGCCAGCTTGTGGCGGCGTTCCGCCAGCACAGCCGTCAATTTATCCTGTAAACCCGGCCGGCGTTCCGGTGAGGCCGATTGCAGCCTGGTTTGCAAATCTTTTTCCAGGGTGTCGTAATAGTCGGTCAGGCGGGCCTCATCGAGCTGGCGGAAACGGGTGACGCGCGTCTTCAAATTGCTCAAGTCAGTTTCCATTTCTTGCAACACAGACGTTTCCGCGCGGGCCAGCAAGGCAAACAACGTGGCTTCGTCCAGCGGCGTTTTCAGCGGGGGGCCGCTTTTAGGCTGCCAGCGGATAGGCGCATCAGGCAAAGAGGCCAGAGCAGGGTCAGGGGAAACAGCCGAAGCGCGCAATTCAATCAGGCTGGAATAGGCGACACGGCTGCCCGTGTGGGCGTCCATTAGCAAAGATACCAGCCGCTCCTGTTTTTCGTCGCTGAGGATGGCTGCTTTGAAGTTGAAACGCACGTAACTGCTGCGCACGCGCGCCAGCGTCGCTCGTTTTTGCGGTTGGGCGCGGGCGTTCAAAACCACCCAGCTTTTTATGGCCAGATCGTCCACCCCCGTTTTGTCCAGGCGCAGGTTGTTAATATAAAGCAGGCTGGAAGCGGGATGGTCGTTGAGTTCCTGCACCATCTGTTCCACCAGGGGGTGGTTGTAACCCAGGATGGTGGCTTCCTGCTCAGTGTCCGTAAAGGCCAACCGCAGGTAGGCGGGCACGCGCCAGCGGACGGCCACGGCTTCGGGCAGCAGCGCCTCATAGACCCCGTAGGCCGGCGGGTCTACGATGCCGCCTACCTCCTGCAAATAACCCAAAACAAACTTTTCTAACTCACTCACGCCGTGAAATCCTCGCCAAACAGGGTCTCATCGAAAGTCTGAATGCGCCGCATCGTGTCGCGGGCCGTCAGCAGGCGCTCACCGAGTTCATCCATGCCGGTCGCCAGGGTATTCTCATCGGCGCTCTGCAGCCATACTTCCAGCAGCATCTCTTCAAAATCTTGCTCCTGCGTCAGGTACCCCAAAATCATCTCCATTTCGCCGATTACCAGTTCAAACAAATTCAGCTTGCGGTCGAGGATGTTGAGAAGATAATCCTCAATAGTGCCCTGCGCAGACAGGTTAAAGATTTCTACCTGTCTGGCCTGGCCGACACGGTGAATGCGACCCACGCGCTGCTCAATGCGCTGCGGGTTCCACGGCAGGTCAAAGTTGACCATGATGTGGCAGAACTGTAAGTTGCGCCCTTCGCCAGCCGCTTCGGTGGAAAGCAACACGCGCCCTTCGCCTTCAAAGTGGCGAATGGCTTGATCTTTTTGGGCAATGGAAAGGCCGCCGTGGTAAGGGGTGTATTCAATGCCGGCATTCTCCAACCGCTGCGCCAGCGCCTCCAACGTCACCTGAAAGTGGCTAAAAATAAGCACCTTATCCTGTCTGGCCGTGTGCAAGATTTTCAGCAAGGCGTCCGCTTTGGCCCAATCCGTGACGGCAGACGCTTCTTCCGCCAGAGCCAGCAGGCGGGTCTTATACCCTTTCCACACGGGTTGGCCTGCAAGTTTGCGCAGCGTATGCGCCGCCGCCAGGGGGCTGCTGCCAATCTCCCGTTGCAAGATACCCAACGTCAGTTTGCGCGCGCCGCTGTCCCGTCCCTCTTGCAGCGCCTGGCGCACAAACTCGCTGACGTTCTGGTACAGGCTTTGCTCTGCTGCAGACAGAGCCAGGCGAACGGTATGCGCCCGGCGCGGCGGCAGTTTCACATTCACCTGCCCGCGACTGTGCCGAATCATTACGTCGGCCATCAGTTCGCGCAGCAGGCCACGATTCTTGGGTGAATGCGGGTCGCCCTTGACTACAAACTGTTGGCGAAACTCCTGTGGCGTCTTCAGTTGCCCCGGCTTGAGAATCGTGATCAGGTTGTATAGCTCCTCCAACCGGTTCTCCACCGGCGTGGCTGTGAGCATCAGGATAAACCGTTTTTGCAGAGCGTTGACAAATTTCCAGGTGACGCTGCTGCGGTTTTTGAGATGGTGGGCTTCGTCTATAATCACCAGATCATAGTTGAGGCCGGTGATAATCTCCCGTGTGCCCGTCAGGCGAGCGGCGGCAATAGAGGCAATCACGCGCGGAAATCTGACCCAGGCGTCATCGCCAGCAGCGCGAAAGGCGTCATCGGTGTTGGTCACAAAGTCCTGCAGGCCAAACTTTTGCGCCAGTTCTTCGCGCCACTGCTCCACCAGACCAGGCGGGGTGAGAATGAGGATGCGCTCCACCATCTGGCGCATGAAATACTCTTTAATCACCAGGCCCGCTTCAATCGTTTTACCCAGCCCCACTTCGTCGCACAACATGCCCCGCCCGCGAAAGCGGCGCAAAGCGGCCTGCGCCGCCTTGACCTGGTACGGAAATGGCTCAAAGTTGAGGTTCTCCAGGCAAATGAGTTCGTCGAAACCGCCAATGAGCAGCATCCGCGCCGCGGCCAACTGCAAGCGGTAGGCCTGTGGGCTGAGAAACTG
>CAZDSN010000438.1:0-2396 GCA_964507675.1 uncultured Ardenticatenaceae bacterium
GCAGATGAGGGCGCAGATAAAGGACAAATCTGACAATATGTAATGGTATCGCATTATGCAACCGCGCCAGATATAATCTCGGTAAAATGGAGAGGTGTCTGATGCCAACTTTGCACGTTCGGAATGTTCCTGAATCCTTATACGACCTGATACGACAGCGGGCGCAAATGCAGAATCGCTCCCTTAGCGCCGAAGTGATTATGCTGCTTGATTATGCTCTGGCAACGACTGAACAAGCTCAGGACGAATTGTTAGCGCGTATTCGCCGTCGTCGTTTTTTCAAACCAGCGGCGGTTGGCGCACCAGACAGCACCTGTCTCTTGCGGTCGAATAACGATCATTACACAATTTTAGTTGAACGTGAAAGGTAGTTGTATGAAAACAGATATGAAGGAAAACATCCCCCAGTCCATTAGAGAGCGTGCTTGGTATGTCAGGGACGGTGTCTATGCATTCTTGGTTGATGCACCGCTCACGTTGGGACACTCTCAACTTCGGGTCACCATCAATAGTGATCAGAAGGAAGAAGATGCCTTTCAAATTGCTGCGGTACATATCGTGAAATGCATTGAAGTTCTCCGAACAACTCTATGTAACCTTGATCTTGGTGAATGGGAGGCTCTTGTGAATTACACCGAAACGTCAGGTGAGTACAAGAAGACACTTGTGCTTAAAACCAGCGCTAATGAGGGGGAAAATGAATACAAGATTCACTTGGCCCCATATTTTCAGTCACATCTTGATCTGACAAATCAGCTTTATAAGAAGTCAGTTCCAAATCCTAATGAATCTGGGGGCTTGCTTCATTGGGTCGGTCAGCGTGAATGGATCGTTGATTGCGATATGCAGCGTGGTCGTGCCGATGAGATAGTAAAGAAACGCATCGCATCATTTAATTTGCCGGGTCTTGCCTTAAAACTATCTGCACAGGATGAGGTCAACTATGAGTGAGACGCTCCGCGTTTCCCCAGAAATCTATCAGTTGTTGAAGCGACAGGCGGAGACGATGCAATCAACGCCAGCACAAGTAGCAGAAGTGGCTATCCGTTTGCATTTGGGTAACAGTGTTCATATCGAACAGAAGCAGACAAGATTTGGCCCACAGGCTTATTTGCGCGGCACGCGGGTAGCGGTGCGTCACGTAGCGGCTTTCTTGAAAGAGGGACATACGGCGGAGGAGATCATGCATGAGGATTTGCCGCATCTATCGCCGGCAGCTATTTTTGAAGCGATTGCCTATTATTTTGATCACAAGGCTGAGATCGAAGCAGAATTAGCGGCCAATACCGCTGAAGTTGTCGAATCCCAATTAAAGAAAACGCTTTCACCTGCTGACTATGCTCGTATTACCGGGCAAGCGGGATGAGTGCCCCCCGTTTTTTACTTGACGAACACGTATGGGGCGGTTTGGTGAAGGTGGGCGAGGGGGTGGGAGCTGATGCCGTGCTGGCGCAGACCCAACTGCCCGCAGGCACAGATGACGAGGTCGTGCTGGCGCTGGCTGCCAGTCAAAGCCGTATCTTGCTTACAAGCAATGCTCAGGACTTTGCTCCGTTGGCAGTTGAGTGGTTTCTGGCTAACCGTGAGCATTGGGGGATTATCATTGTGCCAGGTCAAACGAATCGGAGCCTGTTAAGCCGCGCCCTGGCTAATATCGCCAATAACTACACCGCTGAATTTTTCAGGAATACATACCGTTTCATCCAGGATTTTGCCTGATCTTAATGTGGGCGTCCACAGCGACAGTTAACATGGACTAGCGACATAGTATGACAGTAGAGCAGGTTTTGATGCAACGAGATGTACGAGCGTCTGATGAAGATTTATTGTGGCGGCATTTGCAGAGCGTGCCGGCATTTCGCGCCCTGCTGCGCGCCGTCGAAGCCCGTTTCTACCAACAGTTCCAACTTGAAGGGCCTGTGCTGGATATGGGCTGCGGCGATGGGCATTTTGCCCAGATGACGTTTGCCCAACCGTTGGATGTGGGGTTGGACCCGTGGTGGGGCCCGCTGCAAAAGGCGCAGCGCAGTCAGGCGTACCAGGCAGCGCTGCAAGGCTCTGGCGATCAAATGCCGTTTGCTGACCATACCTTCAACACTGTCATCAGCAACTCCGTGCTGGAACACATCCCCGACGTGCAGGCTGTCCTGAACGAGATCAGCCGCGTCACCCGGCCGGGCGGACGGCTGCTGATCACCATGCCCAGCCACCTTTTCACTGAGTATCTGGGTGGGGCGGCCTTTTTGGAGAAGCTGGGGCTGGACGGGCCTGCAGAGCAGTATCGCGCCCTGTTTAACCGCATCTCGCGCCACGCGCACACCGACGCCGTGGAAGTGTGGGTGGAGCGGCTGGCGCGGGCCGGTTTTGCCGTGGAACGATGGCAGTATTACTTTTCG
>CAZDSN010000438.1:2496-4225 GCA_964507675.1 uncultured Ardenticatenaceae bacterium
GGAGCGGCTGGCGCGGGCCGGTTTTGCCGTGGAACGATGGCAGTATTACTTTTCGCGGGAGGCGCTGCAGGCGCTGGAGTGGGGACACATCCAGGGACTGCCCGCCGCTGTCAGCCATGCCCTCACCGGACATTGGATTTTAGGCCCCTGGGAGAGTAATCTGCGCCGCACGGAGCAGTGGGTGCGCCCATTTTATGAAGAAGAAGCGACGGAAACGGGAGCCTATATCTTTATTGGCGCCCGCAAACGGGCCGATGCACCCATTGCGCCACATCTACCGCCGGCGCAGCCGTTTACTCTGGCGGAATTAAACAGCGGGCGTTTGCTACCTGTGGTAGAGGATGCTGTTCCCGTCCTTCCCCTTGTCGTGGAAACACTTCCCCTGCCGGCAGCATCCGCGCCGCCCACGCCCGCCCGTCCGCCGCGACGGTTGAGCAGCCCGGTTTTGTCCGCTGCGCTAACAGCTATCACGCTGCTGCTGGCCATAGCGGGCCAATCCGCCCTCAGTCGCCAACCGGAATCGCCCGGCAGCGGCTTGTGGTTTTTTGGCCTGTCGTTGCTAACGCTGCTGCTGTCCCTGTGGTCAGGGCAGAGCCGGACAGAAGGCGGCGGCCTGGCCTGGAGCTGGCCGGATTGGCGGCAGATACCGCGGCGGCTCTGGCTGTTTTTGCCGGCCATTTTGCTGGTCTTGCTGGCTCCACGCCAGGTCACAGCCCCCTTTCCGCCAGACCAGAACCCCTGGCTGGCGTTGCTGTTGTGGCTGGGCGGCGTTGGTCTGGCGGGTTATGCCCTGCATCACCCTGGTCAGGGGGTGCATGTGTGGCAGCGACTGAAACGCACGCCCCGCTGGGAATTGGGCCTGATGTTTGCCCTGTTTTACTTCGCCTTTACCATTCGCGGATTTGAACTGACGCGGCACCCATTTATCCTCAATGGCACGGAGGCCAATATAGGCCTGGATGCCTGGCGTATTGCCAGCGGCCAACTGCGTAACCCATTTGCCACCGGTTGGCTGACCAATCCGACGCTGTCGCTTTATGGGATGGCTTTGCCTATTGGGCTATTAGGACGCTCCGCGTTGGCAGTGCGCATGTTATCCCCGTTTGTGGGGGCGTTGACGGTGTTGGCGACTTATCTGGTGGGGCGGCGGCTGTGGGGGCGCGAGGTAGGGCTGGCGGCGGCCATTTTGCTGGCGGGCGCGCACGCGCACATCCATTACTCCCGCCTGGGGCTGACGAATATCTGGGACCCGCTGCTGGCGCTGTTAGCCGTGGGAACGCTGTTAGTGGCGCAGGCGCGAGGAAATCGCTTTGGCTGGCTGCTGGCGGGCGGGGCGGTGGGAATGACCGTTTACTGGTTTACCAGTGGCCATCTGTTCCCGTTGATGCTGCTGGTGGGTGGGATTATCTGGCTGCTGCTGGATGGGCGCGGTTTGTGGGCGCAGCGCGGGCACATCCTGGCTGGCGGGCTGCTGGCGCTGCTGATTGCCCTGCCGCAGCTTCTTTTTTATCGCCAACAGCCCGACATCTTCATGGATCGCGCCAGAGGGCTGAATATTCTCACGAACGGTTGGCTGCAGCAGGAGGCAGCCAACCTGAATGTGTCGCCAGGGACGATCTGGCAGCAGCAGTTCTGGCAGGCAGCGCTGGCGTTTAATGGCAGCGTGGATACAAGTTTGTCGTATAATGCCGGCAAACCCCTCCTCTCCTACTGGCCCGCCCTCTTCTTT
>CAZDSN010000439.1:0-4219 GCA_964507675.1 uncultured Ardenticatenaceae bacterium
TTCGGAGAGGGCGAGGGGCGCGCAGCGCCCCTCGCCCTACATTACCCCTTCCCTGATACTCAGAACCTGCCCCTTCGGTAAACTCAGGGCGAGCTCTGAAGTTGCTGAAGGGACAAGCCTTTGCGTCTTGGCGGTAAGAGGGTAGAACCAATCACTCTGGGAAATCGGGGAAATCCGTGTCATATGACAGAGATGGCTCATCAAATGACAGGAGGTTTTGTTTCATCGTCTGCCGTACCGCTTCCACCCGTGTATTCACACCCAATTTGTTGTAAATGCGCCGCACATAATTCTTAATAGTTTGCTCTGTCAAGGTAAGCTCTGCGGCTATTTCTGCATTACGACGCCCTTTCACAAGCAGTCGTAATACATCTTTCTCTCGTTCCGTTAGTTTGTGCAGCGTTTGCGGCTTCTGCCACTTCTCTGCTTTGATAAGGAGATCCATGATGCGCGGCGAAAACCATTGCTGCCCCCGAGCCGCTATCTTAACGGCCTGGATCAGCGATTCCTGCGGATCGTCCTTCAAGATGTAGCCGGCAGCTCCCAATTCGATCAAACCAACCACATATTCGCGGCGGCGATAGGCTGACAGCACCACAATACGTAAATCTGGATAGCGTTTACGTAAGATTTGTATCGTCTCTAATACCGGGCGGCCCGGCATATGCGCATCCAGAAGCAAAACGTCAGGCCGGCACGTTTGCACCGTTGTTTCCAGCCGGTTCGTATCAGCCAGCTCGCCGACAATAATGATATTTTCATCTTGGGAGAGAAAGGAAACCAGGGCAGCTCTAACGACGTGATGATCTTCAGCCAGCAGGACTCTGATTTTTGTCATATTCATGGCAAATCTTTTAGGAATGGGCTGCCAATTCACGGAAATCAAAATTGGTGTGCCGCCATTATACACTGCGACAGAAATCTTTTCTATGCAGGGAACTGGGATAGAAGTAACGCATTGACATCTGGCGTCAACCCTCTGAATTCCGAAAGAACCACAATAAGTTATTGGAGTACCTGAATATGGGTACTAAAGTGTCTTGTAAACGGATGTTCTGATCGCGTATAGTGCCTGTACATTAACGCCCATTCGTCTAGTGGCCGAGGACGTCAGCAACTCAAGCTGGAAACAGAGGTTCAATTCCTCTATGGGCTACTTTCTCCGCTGCCTATATACCAACAACCAAATCAGAACTTGCATGTGAATAAGCACCGGGTCTGTGGATGCTGGGTTTGTCCTTTTTGGCGATCGATTCCTCCTGGCTACGAACGTAATGGCCAGGTCTTTCCCTGGATTTGGCCATAGATGCTGCGTAACACGTTTAGGAGGTAATTATGGCAAATAGCGCGTTTGAAAATGATGTTGTGGAGTTTGAAGATGTTGATTTGTTCGCCGAGGACATTGAAGAACGTCTCAACGCCGGCACCACGTCTTGTATAGCTTCTGGTACGTCTATCAGCACGGCAAGTTCTTGCTTCTGCAGTTTTTCGACCATTGGCTCTGCCTGCACGGGTGGTTCGTTTGTTGAAGGTTAGCCGGTAAAACAGGTTCATACTTTTGGGAAAAGTGATCACCATGAACATGGAAATTGAAATTCACGAGATGGAAGATATGGATCTGTTTGCAGATGACCTGGATGAGCGCTTTAACGCGGCTACTGTTTCCTCAGCGAGTAGCAGTAGTTCTCTGTCAAGCGCCTCATCTTGTGCGTCTTGTGGCTGCACCTTCAGTTGTTTGTGCAGCGCCGAGTTTGTTGCCGGGTAGTATTTCCGGCTAACAACCTCGGGTGATCGTCTGGTGTTTGTTGCTCTCTGCCGGAGAAATCATTGTTTGTAACAGGCGCACTATCTGGTTACGTTCGTAGTTAGGGGGGACCGGTTCGTATTTGTCAATGAGGGTGCATCAGATTGTCGCTGCCGGCAGTTTGAGTACCCCCAGTCTCTTTATTGTAATCGAGGAGGATTATAATGACCGAGTTCAATAACAATCAAGTTGAGGAATTGCAGGATATGGATTTGTTTGCAGACGAACTGGACGAGCGTTACAACGCCGGCACTGTTTCGTCCACCACGTGCATTAGCTCCGCTTCGTGCGGCAGTTCCTGTGCGTCGTGCGCCTGCTGCTTTAGCTGCCTCTGTTCGGCAGGCTTCGCCGAGGGCTAGTTTCTTCTAAATCCGGCAGGTGACTACATCGGCTGTGTTCACCCAATCTGCAGCGATTGTGATGAACGCAGCCGATGTTTCTCAGGAGAAGGACACCTTGCATATTATTTCATTTTACTCCGAACTTGATCAGACAAATGTCTGGCGGCAAACGTTAAATGAGTTTTTGCCGGCAGATTTTCAGTTACAGGCGCGGCGTTCTGAAGGTATCCCCTCTTCAGTGAATGGCAACGGCCATGCTCCTTACCCGGCTCCGCACCACCCGCAACCATCCTTGCTCCTATACCTGACTGACCTGAGCGATTTGGCGAGACTCTCGCAGTTGCACCATAAAGACCCGAATTTACCGGTCATCTATGCCGGACCAATGGGACGCCGGTTCCAGATTGGCCCCGGTGTCATCAATGGACAAACCGCGTGCCCGGCTTGTTTACAGCAGCAAGGCATGTTGTTTCCTGGCATCGTCGCAAACCCCGCAGGGGAAATGACTGTTTCCCTGACAGCTCAAACCATCACCCACGTGGCGGAGCGATTAGCGATAGAACTGGTTGCATTTGCCCGCGGCGATAGGGACAGCCTGCTGCGGCGCGGCTACCTGCTGCAGCGCAGCGACCCGCTGCAGCGCGGCGACATGCCGCGGCACGGCGACGTGCCGCGGCAGAATAATGACACCTCCTGGCAAGCTTACCGGGGGTTGCGTGATCCATACTGTGAAATTTGCTCCCAGTATGCCCAATACCCATCGGAAGCAATCTACACCAAGTGACGACAATATTCATGCGCAAAGCATTTTTAACCCCAACAGAAATCCTTGAGAAAGTGGAACCCTTCGTGGGCGGACGCACCGGGTTGATTGGGTCGTCATTGGAGCTGCCTCTGACGAGCGGCAACCCTGAAATTTGCGTCTATTCCTCCTATACGGCCAATGTCAACCAACTGTCAGATGACATCCTGATTTTGTCCGAAGATGGGTTAGCGCTTTCTGGGGCCGGGTCTTCGACTAACCGGACCCTGGCGCGCACCAAAGCCTTTTGCGAAGCGCTGGAACGATACTGCACGGTAACCTTTAACGCCAAAGAGATCATTGTGGCGACACGGGATGATTTGGGGGAAAGCGCTGTGGATTTGCGCCTGTTTGCCCGGGGGGCAGATGCCGAATACCAGCACCCGCGCAATTATTTGGTTGCGCCCAGCAATCGGGAGCGAATGCGCTGGGTGCAAGGGTATTCCCTGATTTCTGGGAAGCCTTACTGGCTGCCGATGGCTACAGTTTATTTGAGCAGCCCCTTTCAATATCCTGGCGAGGCTTTCACCTTACCGATTACTACCGGGTGCGCTCTCGCGGCCAGCTATGAACAGGCGACGATATCGGGTATTTGTGAGGTCATTGAGCGGGATGCTCTTATGCTCACCTGGTTGCAGCAACTGCCCCTGCCGCAGATTGATGTATCCGGCTGCCAGGACCCATCCTTTTGGGAGCGAATGGGGCGGGTAGAACGAGCGGGCATCCAGCAATATTTCTTTGATGCCACCACGGATTTGGGTGTGAGCACGGTTTATGCGTTGCAAGTTGCCCCGGGCAGTGATCTGGCTGTTCTGGTGATGGCGGCCACCCGCCTGGATCCGGTACAGGCGATTAGCAAGGTCATTGATGAGGCTTCTTCGGGGCGGCTGGCCCTGGAACAGTTGCGAAAACAACCGCCTCCCTATAACGCCAATGATTATTACACATTCACTTCTTTGACGGCTGGGGCAATTTATTATGGGGATGCCGCTCATATGCACGCCTTTGATTTCCTGCTCAACCACGATCGGAAACGGCCGTTAGCCGCCATGCCCAATTTAGTGACCCACAACCCGGAAACCGAACTGGATCGCTTGATAGATATTTTTCGCCAGCTTAACCTGGAGTTGTATGTGGTGGACATTACCACCCCGCAGATACGCGATGCTGGGCTTTATGTCGTCAAAGTGGTGGCGCCACAGTTGATGCCGCTGGCAACCAATTACTGTATGCGCTACACGGCAACCCCCAGGTTATATGAAGCTCCGGCGC
>CAZDSN010000440.1:0-4214 GCA_964507675.1 uncultured Ardenticatenaceae bacterium
TTGAGAAAATAATCAGGTAATCCCGCCCCCATTGCCAGGGAAGGGGTAATGGTGGGCGAGGGGCGCTGCGCGCCCCTCGCCCTCTCCGAAAAGCCCCCTTCCTCCTTAGGGGGAAGGGGGTTGGGGGATGGGGGTCTCTCCTCTTCCCTCTTTAGAGGGGAGTAGCGGCAATGAAAATTGCCCTCGTTCTAGCCGCAGACTATAATCATACTCAGCGCAGCAAACATCCCGTCCTGCGCCCCGTATGCACAACCACACCAACAGGACAGGCGCATGGCATTATTTGAAGTAAAAGGGCTCCTCAAAAGCTTCGGCGGACTCAATGCCGTGGACTACATGGACTTACACATCAATGAAGGCGAGATCGTCAGCATCATTGGCCCCAACGGCGCCGGCAAAACGACCCTGTTTAACCTCATCACCGGTTTCTACCCCGCTGATGCCGGCAGCATCCTTTTTCAGAGCGAAGAACTAATGGGCCTGCCGCCCCACCAGATCACCCGCCGCGGTATCGCCCGCACCTTTCAAAACGTGCGCCTCTTCACCAACATGACCATCCTGGAAAACGTCATGGTCGGGCAGCACTGCCGCTCCCGCTCTGGCGTCTTCGGCGCCGTGCTGCGCACCCCCGCCAACCGCGCCGAAGAAAAACGAATACGCGAAAACGCCATCCAGCAGCTTGCTTTCTTTGGCAGCCGCCTGACCGGCTACCGCCTGCACCAACCCGCTTTTGTCCTCTCCTACGCCAACCGCCGCCGCCTGGAAATCGCCCGCGCCATGGGCACCGGCGCCACCTTGCTGCTGCTGGATGAGCCGGCTGCCGGCATGAATCCCCGCGAAACGGGCGAAATTAGCGACCTGATTGGCCGCCTGCGCGATGAACGCGGCTTCACCATTCTGGTTATCGAACATGATATGCGCCTGGTCAAAGGCGTGTCTGACCGCGTCATAGCCATGGACTATGGGCGCAAGATCGCCGAAGGCCTTTATGAAGAGGTGACCAACAACCCGCTGGTAGTAGAAGCATACCTGGGTCGCCAGACAAAAGCGACCCGAGACAGGCATCTCTCCAACAGTTGACACCGCGGACGGAGGTAAGCATGACGTCACAATCTCTGGAATCGGGTATAAGCCGGCGTGGGTTTTTGCAGACGGCCCTGGCTGCTGCCGCTGGCGCCGTGGCCACAGGCGCCGGGGCGGCCCTGCTGCTCAATGCCGGCGACAGCGGCGCGACTGTGACGACGGCGGCTGCCCCACTAACCGCCGCCCCCCTCACCCGCAGCCAGGCGGCTCTCCAGGTCGCCCAGAACGGCAACGATCTCTTCAGCCAGCTTGTCGCCGCCCAGGCTGATAATATGCGGCTGCAAGCAGAACTGGTCGCCGCCCAACGTAAAATCGAAAGCCTGCAAGCCGGCACAGCCCCGGGTGACGTGATGCAAGCCATGCAAACGGAATTGGACAGCACCTACAACCGGTTAGGCATAATGGCCGGATTGGTCACCCTCTATGAACAACTGGACGCCGGCGACATCGAAACAGCCATTGACAACGGCCTGACCGCAGTGGGGGAGACCCTGTCCGGCTTGTTAGACCACCTGCCCACGCTCAGCGAGGGGGTGGCCATGGGGGAGCAGTTCCTGGCCGAACTGGAAGCCCAGGTGCCCCTGGTAGACAGTGGGCGGCAGTGGCTGGCGCATCAGCTAGAAAAGTTGGGCGGCTACCTGGATGCTGTAGAACAGGTGCTGCAAGAGGCAGCCACCCGCGTTGGCTCCTTCCTGGATTTGCTCGGCGACTGGTTCAAAGAGCTGCTCAAATGGCTGCCATTTGGCATTGGCAGCCATGCGATGCTGGTGATGGATGCCTTGACCACGCTGCTGAACGAAACCCCGCACACGATCAACGGTTTGCGCGCCAACGTGGCTGAGCCGCTCGACCTGTGGCTGGCCGAGGAAGAGGGGCAAAAACGCATTCACCGTCGCTTCATCACGCCGCTGCGCCAGAAAACGATGGGGCCGATTATGCCGGCAATAGCCCAGGCAGAACAGGTCAACGCCACCTACCAGGCGCAGTTAGCCGAACCGGCGCGCCAGGCCATCGCCAACCGTCGCCAGATGCGCCAGCTTATCGCCCAATACCGCCAGGACAACCAACTCTAGCGGGTGAGGAGCTGCCCGCCCATCAGCTTGCCAGGAAGTTCAACTTCTACGCTGAAGTTGAACTTCCCGTTGCCAACCCCCTTTTTGCCATAATTTGCTTTTTTCCCTATACTAACTGACCTGTTAACATTCCGTTAACGGAAGTTTGCGTTAGGCATTACATACCGGGTCTATATGAGTTTTTCATTTATTTTGCTGCTGGCAACAGCCGCTATCTTTGGCTTCCTCAACGGTTTTCACGACAGTTCTAATATCGTAGCCGCGCCTATCGCCTCGCGATCCATGAAGCCGCGCACGCTCTTGTGGCTGGCTGCTGCCGCCCACCTGGTTGGCCCATTCCTTTTCGGCGTGGCTGTGGCCAAAACAATTGGAGAAGGGCTGGCTGACCCGGCCCACCTGACGCTGCCTGTGGTCATCGCCGCCGTGCAAGCCGCCGTGATCTGGAACATTATCACCTGGCTGTGGAGCATCCCCTCCAGTTCTTCGCATGCCCTGGTGGGTGGACTGGTAGGAGCCGTAGCCAGCAGCAGCCGGTTTACAGCTATCCACAGCGAGGGACTCATTAAGGTGGTAGTCGCCTTATTTATTTCGCCTGTGCTGGGACTGGTTGCCAGTTATTTGCTGATGAATCTGACCCGGTTTCTGGCCAGAGGGGCCACGCCGCGCATTAATCGCTTTTTCAAGCGGGCCCAGGTATTGACAACGGTGGCCCTGGCGCTGAGTCATAGCGCCAACGACGCCCAGATAGTCATGGGCGTGATTACGTTGGGATTGGTAGTGGAAGGCACTATTGCGTCTTTCATCGTGCCCACCTGGGTGGTAGCCCTGAGCGCCGGCATGTTGGCTTTAGGCACGGCAGCCGGCGGCTGGCGGTTGATTAAAACGCTGGGGGGACGCATCTACAAAATTCGGCCCGTGGATGGCTTCGTCTCCCAAATTGCCGGCGCGGGCATCATCCTGGGCGCGGCTGTGTTTGGCGGCCCTGTCAGCACCACCCAGGTCATGAGTTCGGCCATCATGGGCGCCGGCGCCGCCCATCGGGTCAGCAAAGTGCGCTGGCGCGTAGGCTATGAAATGCTGATCGCCTGGGCGCTGACAATTCCCATCTCCGCCGCCCTGGCCGCGCTCCTTTACTTTCCCCTCAACTGGCTGCTGGGATAATCACCTTAAAATGTGGCTGAACCCCTATCCCCTATCCCGTAGGAGCGTGCATCAATATGGAATGGCTTAAACGATTCTTGCGGCCCAAGCAGGACAATTTCGTGTCCCTGATTATCCGGCAAGGTGAATATACAGTCGCCAGCGTGGAATCGCTGCAGGCTTATCTGAAGAAACCCATACCCAAGAAAAGTGAGCAGGCAAAACTGCTAGAAAGAGAGGCAGACGAAGTGCAGCGCATTTTGATTCACGACCTGCTGGACACCTTCGTCACGCCGCTGGATCGGGAAGATTTGTTTGCGCTGTCTCGGGCTTTGGACAACTTCGTGGATTATATTTATTCCACGGTGCAGGAACTGGAAATTTTCGCGTTTACGCCCACGCCGGCGCTGGCCCAGATTGCCGGCGTGTTGTTGGAAATGGCTCGGGAACTGCACCTGGCGACGCAGCGGCTGCTGGACCATCCAGGCGTGGCGTCAGAACACGCGCGGCGGGTGAAAAAGCTGGAAAATCAGGTGGAAGAGGCGTACCGGCTGACCCTGGCAGAGTTATTTGGCGGGCCGGCAACCAACGAACAAATGATGACCATCTTGAAAACGCGGGAAGTGCTGCGCCACCTCTCCAACGCCGCCGACCAGGGGGATCGCGCCGCAGACGTGATCATGGATATTCGCATCAAATGGAGTTAGCAACCGCGTGAGGAGCGGCTGTAGAGGAAGCCATGTCCGTAGAAGCTGAAACATTGCATGGCGGTGTCCTGGTTGCTGAGGTTTTGCGCCAACAAGGCGTGCCTTTCCTTTTTACCCTTTGTGGCGGCCACATTTCCCCCATTCTGGTGGCCGCGAAGGCGTTGGGCATTCGCGTCGTGGATACGCGCCACGAGGCGGCGGCGCTGTTTGC
>CAZDSN010000441.1:0-1545 GCA_964507675.1 uncultured Ardenticatenaceae bacterium
GCGCCTTTCGGCGTCATCAGCGTTCTATTTTCAAGGTTCTCTGACAGGCTGCTAGAAGCTGGCGCTCCAGTATGACTATCGTCCCAGGCTTTGTGATGGGGCAAAATGTGCTTCTGGTCACGGACAGATGGTGACGGTGGGTATAACCAGAAATGCCGGCAGCCTCTAAAATAGACCCTGCCTGTTCATTGTTGCCCCTATCGCCATCACTGCGAACAACAGGCAAGGAAATCGCCTTCGGGGAGATTCCCCCATTTGTCGGTGGGCCAGATGGCTCCCTGCCATCCCAGGAGCGAGGAGAGGTCTTGACCCTCCTCGTTCTTTTTTTGTTTTGACGCTTAGACTGGAGCAGTCTCCAAGACTGCTCCAGTCTGGCTCGAAGAATATAGCCAAAGTCATAGTCTAGTCGTGACCGTGCCAGTAGTGTAAAAGTCATAAGCACATTACAATATCTGTATCAAATTTGTTGGGTTTTCATCAACTCTACTGGAGGGTTCCCATGACTGCTTTAGCCACGGTTGTATTTCAAATGGTTGGTTCGCCTGAGTTTCAGGCTCGCGTTGTCCAAAACCCACACCAGGTGTTGCCGGCATTGGGTCTCAGCGCCGACGAAATCAAATCCGTTTTGCGTGTCTTGCAGAGTGACCTGTTCGATCAACTCACCTCCCTCAACGTCCTGAAAAGTGAAAACGCCGGCTGGTTCCCTCGTTGGGGTGGGGGCACGGAGTAACGATAAATCCGGCTTTGCCCTTGATGCTGTATGAGTGATACGCTCAATAAGTTTGCTTCCCTGGTTGACGCGGTCGCCCACCGCGACCGTGGCCACTCTTATCTCCTGACTCTGCCGCGTCTATGCTGTCTGGCTTTGGGCGGCAGCCCAGACCTGACGCTGCCCATTACGGAAATCACGCAGTTGATCTGCGACGCTATCGTTTTATGCGACGACGTAATTGACGAAGACGTGACGCCTGCCCAATGGGCGCCGTTCGCCAGTAAGGTGAACGCGTTTGCCAACGAAATAGACACCCTGCCGCTGGCCCGCGGTACAGCCGTCAACGTGGCTATGGGCTTGCTGGCGCGAGCCGGCGAACATATCCAACGCCTGGGGCAGGTGTTAGATCCGGCCACCGTGCAGGAGATACAGGCTGCTTATTACCAGACATTGTGGCAGACGTCGGCCGGGCAGCAGGCCAGCCTGCTGCCGGCACAACCCACGCTGGCGGAAGTGTGGGAAACCGCCGCCATCAAGTCTGGCGCTTATTATGGCTTTGCCTGCTGGATTGGGGCCTGCGTCAGCGGCGCCGGTTCCGCCGCCGCTGCCTTCCGTCGCTTTGGGCAGACGCTGGGCGTGTTGATCCAGATAGGGGATGATATGGGCGATCTCTGGTCGCGCGATGGCAAGTCCAGCGATTTACAGGCAGGTTTGTGGACGCTGCCCGTTGTTTACGCCATGTCTGTTTTGCCGCCGGACGACCGGGCGGAACTGGAAGGGCTGCTGCGCCAGGCGCACCGCCCCGGCGCGGAAGCCGCCAGCCCCGAGGCCGC
>CAZDSN010000441.1:1645-4207 GCA_964507675.1 uncultured Ardenticatenaceae bacterium
TTGGCTGTGGGGCTATGGTTTATTTGCATGTGGAGCTGGATCGTCATTACCAGGCGGCGCGGCAGTTGCTGTTGGAGACCGCGCCGCCATCTCCTTATCGGGATGACTTGCTGCATGTTCTGACGCAGACGCTTTCTCTTTTGCCGGCATGAACTCAGACATCTATAAACAGCGCCTTCTCTTTGCTTTTCATGTTTTGCTGGCAGGCCTGGTCCTGACCATTATTGGCATTTCCGCCTGGGGACTGCTCCACCTGCCCACCGATGGTTTGATCGTCTCCAGCGAAACGCACGTGGTCAGCTTTGTGGATCCGTTTAGCGAGAATGCCGGCAAACTCCGCCTGGGCGATGTGGTGCAGGCTATCAACGGCATTTCCCTGGACGACGAAGCGGCAGCTATGGACCAGTACGTCTCCCAACTCCAGTTGGGAAACGAGCTTACCTTTGAAGTAGCCCGCCCTGGCGTAGGCGATAACCAATCAATTGTGCGCGTGCCTGTGGTGGCCGGCGCACCTTCCTGGCTGATGGCGCTGCTGCTGCTAGGCTCCTCCATCACCGCCCTGGCCTTTTGGCTGGTCAGCCTGCCTGTGCTCTTCTTCGCCCCCGACGAGCGGCGCGGCTACCTCTTCTTTTATTTTTGCCAGGCCTGGGCCGCCTTTCTAGCTGCCGCCACCCTCACCGAACAAAACGGGTTGGTCACGCTGTTGTACGCCCTACTCACCTGGGGTCTGGGGGCCGTCACTATTCACTTCCACTGCTATTTCCCCGTGTCCCTGGCGCGGCAGCGGCGGTGGTGGATAACGGCAGGTTACACCGTAGCGGCTTTGGGCGGACTGCTGCAAGTAGGGCTGCGCCTGGCGCCAGACCTGAACTGGAGCGCCGAAGTCAGCGCGCTGCGGTTTGCCTGGCTGTTATTCACCCTGGTGCTCTCCATTATTTTTATTCTGCGCACCTATTTATTCCATCACACGTCCCCCTATACGCGGCGGCAGGTGGGCTTGATCACTGTTGGCGGTTTGCTGGCCTTTTTGCCGCTGATTGTTTTTTCCGCCCTGCCGGAATTTTTACTGGGCTATCCTATCCTGCCCTATCTGGCGACTGTTTATTTCCTGGCCGCCATTCCCCTCACCTATGGCTATGCGGCGCTGCAGTTCAACTTCATCCACTTTGAACGGTACGCCAGCCGTAGTTCCACGCTCCTGCTAACGTTCACCCTGACCAGTGGTTTGTACATTGTTATCAGTACGGTGCTGAGCCAATTAGTTCAGATGCCGGCCTCACAGTACACGCCAGGCAGCCTTTTGGTGGTGATGCTGCCGGCATTGACCTTCTGGCCCCTCTACAAACGTGTGCGCATTTACGTTGACAAACTGTTTTATGGCGGCTGGTATGATTACTCAACGGTAGTGGGCGAAGTTTCTTCTCGTTTGGAGGATGCAGTCACCGCCGATTCACCCGCCCAGTTGTTCAGCGAAACGCTGCAAAGCGTGATGCAGTTGAAATGGGTGGCTGTGCTGCTGCCTGATGATCGCGGCCTGGGCCGTGAGATCGTGCTGGCGGGCTATGCGGGTGACCTCAAAGATGTCTCCTGGCTCCATGAACTGGCGTTGGAAGCGGATGGGGGCATGGCCGCTTTTTTGCACCAATCACTGCAGCCGTGGTCAAGACAGGCGTTAGACGCCCACATTCGTCACCTGCCCCAAACGGCTAACGAGCGACTGCTGCTGCGCCACCCCCAGATTCGCCTTTTTGTGCCCTTTCAGGCGCTGTCTGGGGCCATAGGTATTTTCGTTTTAGGACCCCAATATGGCGACGATATTTTTGATGCCAATGATCTGGGGATTCTGAAGGTGGTGGCCCGCCAGACCAGCCTGGCTATCCAGAATGCGCAGTTAATTACCCGCCTGAAGGAAAAGGCGGTGGAAACAGAGCGGTATCAACGGGAGGTAATTCGCGTGCGCGAAGAAGAGCGCAAGCGCATCTCCCGTGAACTGCACGATCAACTTATTCAAGCGTTGGTGGGCTTGAAGTATCAGATTATGGGGTTAAAGCAGTTTGCTGGCGCGGAACCCGTCAATGGCGAACAGCACGAGCAAATCGCTTACTTACACGCCGAAATTGGCAACCTGATCCAGACCACGCGCAGCCTGTGTAATGATTTACGCCCACCTGCCCTGGACCTGGGTCTCATCCCCAGTATTCGTTCCCTGGCCAGCCGCTTCCAGCAAACCAACGGCATTATGGTTCATCTACACATTGACGGCGACCGCGATACAGTTATTCCTGAAGACCTGGCTTTGTGTCTGTTTCGCTGTACCCATGAAGCCTTAACCAATATTGCCAGACATGCCTCCGCCCAAAATGCCTACGTCCACATAGTCATTGATTCTGAGCGCGTAACGCTGAAGGTGAAAGATGATGGGCAGGGGTTTGTGCTGCCAGAGCGGTTAGGCAGCCTGATGGAGGCGCAGCATTTTGGTTTGGTCAGTATGCGCGAGCGGGTAGAATTATTGCATGGGGCGTTTGCCATTCAATCCGGGTTGGGCCAGGGCACTGAGATAAG
>CAZDSN010000442.1:0-4206 GCA_964507675.1 uncultured Ardenticatenaceae bacterium
CATTGTTTACTTCCAGGTCGCCATCAAACAGAATCATCGTCTGTGTGTTGTTGCCCAGCAGCGGCACAACCAGGGGGCTGGCGCCACTGTTGCCGAGAAAATCTACCGGTGGGGCAATGAAGCTCGTCGCCGACTGGCCGTAATCTTCGTCGCCCCAGGCAATGGTCAAACCCGTGGTAAGCACATCAATGGCCATGAGCCGCCCGGCGGTGGTGTTGGTAATGCCAACGGCAGAGACGTAGATACGCTGGGCAAGACCACCAGGAGTGTTGCGCGTGGCAAAGCGGTCGCCTTCGACCGTCAGATTTAAGGCGCTCCCCAACGGTTCCCCAGAAGCGGTGTCGTAGGCGTAGACAGGGGCATTCGTAGAACCTGGCAAATTGCCTGTGGCCAATACTACAGCCTGGGTTACGCCTGCCGTCTGCACCAGGATAGGACTGATGGGCAGCGCCCCGGTGGCGTGGTTCGTGGCCCAGGCGGTGCTGTTGTCGGCGTTGATACGCACCACCAGATGCTCATCAGCCGTAATCAGACTGCCGTCTTCCGCTACCAGAGGCGCCGAGGCGTAAGCGCGGCAGCTTAACAACTCATCTGACCGCCAGACGGAGATGTCGCCTGAGCCATCAATGTGGTAAATGGCCAGCGTATTGGTAACCGCTTCACTGCCCGTGGGGCAGGTCTCAGTTAGTTGACCAAAGGTACAGGCAGCCGTGTCCACGCCATTGCTGCTGCACCCCAGTCCATTGACGGAGCCAATGCTCAGGTCATCGGTGTAGACAACAGTTGCGGGCGTCTCCGGAGCGGTCACGCCGATTTGATCGCTCATCTGCAGGTCGCAGTGCGCTTGGGGCAGCCAACATCAGGCAGGTCAAACGCGCCGCTGCTGGCCAGGACGCGGACAGCCCCAAAAGCAGCCAACAAAGACAGAGTCGTTATGGAAGTCAGGTACAAAAAGCGGATGCGCCTGGATTTGTTCATGGTTGTACTCCCTGATAGGTTCAGATAAAAAGCAGCTTTTTCAGGCTAGTGCAGCCTGCAGGCTACTGTAGCCTGACTGTCGCGTTTTATCTGTTTTTTATCCCCCTCGTTCTCCCCCGATGGACAGAGCCAATGGGAAAGGACGATTACAAACAGTCTAAAAGGTTTTGCGGCGGTTGTCAAGGGTTCCGAACGGTTTCGCACTGGAAACCGGGCGAAAGGTTGGTGGTTTGGGTCTGGAATTTGTCCGAATCTGGCGCATTTTTCGCAATTTTGTTTAATTTTGCTGAGAACTTATGGCGACAATGCATCATACAATCCTTAAGAGCCAGAACTTGTTGTCGCGCTTCTCTTTCTGGCAGTTTGGGGCTTAATTCCCTCTAAGTAAACAACCTGTCTTGTTGCCGCGTCTCCGCCCCCGGTCGTATAATTCCAGATGTAGCCGCGGTGCGGATACCTTTACACAAGCCGGGTCGCAAGCGACCCCATCACCAGGGCTAAGCGTTGCCGTTTCTGGCGCTGGGGAGAAATCTATGTTTGTTTATGATGTACTGGCATTCTTTCTGGTCCTTGGGCCAATTGTTCTGATTCACGAACTGGGTCACTTCATTGCTGCGCTGCGCCTGGGCGTGCGCGTCGAGGAGTTTGGCCTGGGGCTGCCGCCGCGCGCGGTGACGCTGCTTGAACGCCGCGGCATTAAATACACGCTAAACTGGCTGCCGCTGGGCGGCTTTGTGCGTCCGGCGGGCGAGGACGATCCTACCGTACCGGATGGCCTGGCCGCCGCGCCCAAGCGGGTGCGCTTTGCGGTGCTGTTTTCTGGCCCGCTGGCTAACTTCTTGCTGGCTTTTGCTCTGTTTTGGGTGGCTTACCTGGTAACGGACGTGCCTGTGTACGACGAAAGCCGTGTAGCCATCGTCAGTACAGATGACGGCTCGCCAGCAGCGGCGGCGGGATTGCTGCCAGGAGATGTGGTGCTGCAAGTGGACGGGCAACCCGTCAGTGACAGCGACGCGCTGGTGGCGCAGGTGCAGGCTTCGCCCAATACCCCTCTGACGTTTGAAGTGGAACGAAACGGCGAACGGCAGCGTATTACTGTGCTGCCGGCAGCCGTGGAAGAGAATGAGACCGTGATTGGCCGCATTGGGGCGGGCCTGGGCGCTGCCGAAACGGGGGAAACTATTTCGTACGGACCGTTGGCGGCAGCCGGCGAATCGGTTAACCAGATTGGGCGCATCATTGTGTTGACGGTGCGCGTGCCTGTGATGCTGCTGCGCGGCGAAGTCAGCGTCGAGGAAGTTGGCTTTATTGGCCCGCCTAATATCGCTCGCGCCAGCCGCCAATCGGCGCAGATGTCCCTGGCTTCTGGCGATTGGTTCCCGTTCCTGTCCTTTGTCGCTTTCATCAACGTGGCTCTGGGTTTCACCAATCTGCTGCCTATTCCGGCTCTGGATGGCGGGCGTATTTTATTTGTCCTGATAGAAGCGCTGCGCGGTCGGCGTGTGTCGCCAGAGCGGGAAGCGACCGTGCACATGGTGGCCATTATGCTGTTGTTGGGCTTGATGGTGTTCATTTTTGTGCACGACTTGATGAACCCCATTGACCTGTTTGGTCCTTAGAAACGGTCCGTTTTTAATGTCGCGCCAGGAACGAAGTTCCTCTGAGGAACTTCGTTCCTTACTGGATAGTTATTCAGGTGGGGCTGGCGTAAGATGCCGGCATTTGACATCGTCATCATTGTAATTTGCGGAGCACGCCGGCTGGCCATCTGACCCCGGCGTGCTCTCTTCTTGTCTGAAAAGCAGACAACCGTCACCTGGCTGCGACTGGCGGCTGCGTTGACCCTGTCCCAGGAAAATCCTCATGAACGATACCCTACCCTTTTCCCAGATTCTGGATGCCCTCAAGAACGATCAGAGCGTCCATTTGCCGTACCTGCAGCGTTTGTCTGATATGGAGACTGCGGAAATACACGCTTTTCAGGCGCAGTGGCCGACATTTGCCGATGAGCGCCGCCGCGTGATTGCCCGCCATCTGGTAGAAATTACCGAAGAGAACTATCTGGTTGATTTTGAACAGGTGTTCAGCTTCTTCCTGTCTGACAAATACGCCCCTGTACGGCAGGCGGCGTTAGAGGGGTTGTGGGATTCTACCAATGCGCGTCACGTGGCGCCGATCTTGCGTCTGTTGGAAACAGACGAAGACGATGAAGTGCGCGCTCGTGGGGCGCGTACGCTGGGTAATTACACTTTCCAATCGTTATGCGGGTTGATGCCTGAACAGGTGGCGGGCATGGTTTTGCCTGCGCTTATTCGCCTGCTGGAGTCGCCAGACACGGCTGCCGTGCTCCGCCGCAGCGTTCTGGAGTCTGCCAGCTACGCAGATGATAAGCGTATTGACGCATTCATTGAGGACGCCTATGACCATGGCGATTACCGGATGCAAATCAGCGCGCTCAATGCGATGGGCATTAACGGCGCGCTGCGCTGGCTGCCGGCTGTGCTGGATGAACTGGAAAGTCCTTATGAAGAGATACGTCTGGCCGCAGTCAGGGCTGCCGGGCACATTGGCGACGTTCAGGCTATCAATCAACTGGTGCGGCTCATTGAGGAAGATGATTACGAAATACAGGTAGCCGCTGTGGAGGCGTTGGCTGCTATTGGCGGCGAAGTAGCTGAACGGATATTGATGGACATGCTGGAAGATCCCGACATGGAAGCGTTGTATGAGATCATTGAGGAATCGCTGGACGATGTGAGCTGGGCTAATGTGCTGGACGATTACCCCTTATTTGATATGGAGCCTGATGCGCTGCTGCCTGAAGAGGATGAGGACGACGATTATGACGACCCTGATCAGCCCGGCGCGTATGACGACGACGAGGATGATGAGGATGACTTTTATGACGAGGATGATTTTGACAGCATTTGACAATCAGGTATTTGCTGCCAGCGGTGAATGGTTGTGAACGATGTCCTGAACGTCTTAAGCCAGAACATTTTACCCATTTTTGTGACGGCGGCCATTGGGGTGGCGCTACGACGATGGTCGAACATTGATAAGCAGGCGCTGTCGCGGCTGGCATTTTACGCTTTGGGGCCGTGTCTGGTTTTTAGCTCTCTGGTCGAGTCCCAATTGACAGGCGGCGAACTGGCGCGATTGACCGGATTTGCGTTGGCCGCCATGGCCGCTATGGGGGTGTTGAGTTGGTTGGTGGGGCGGGGGCTT
>CAZDSN010000443.1:0-4203 GCA_964507675.1 uncultured Ardenticatenaceae bacterium
AAGAAAAAGAGAGAAGGGACAATCCCAAAATTAGTGACCTGTAATTGAAATCTCCCAGTGATGACCGAGGCATATGAAGGCAGGCTCACATCCCGCATCATTGATCCGGCCAAAGTGACCCGCTGCGCCGTGCAAAATGCACCCGCCATCGCGGCGACAAGCCTCACCACTGAAGTTCTCATTGCCGATAGCCCGAAATCCAAGTCGGTGCGCTGCACTATTAGCAGTGTGGCGCAGCGTCGTTGGATTTCGGAAAGAATTTAGGCCGAACTGCACGAAGCTTTGTCAAAAGGAAGCGCTAATAACAGCAAAAAAACATTTCACAACTAAGGAAGCCTACGAAATTGGCAACAAGCTCAACATCGATTGGAACCGCTTTGCCGTAGAACAGTTCCGCATGGGCCTGGATGTTGAATTGGAGCATGGTCTTAATGATCCAACAACCGACGTAACGGGCAACGACCCCATCCTCACCGGCAAAATCGCGCTCGCGCATCTGAATGAGTTTGCCGACTATTACACACGTCTACAAAAGATGGAGCGGGAAGCAGAAGAAGAGTTAGCACAAGCTTTATCAACCTGATTAAAATTGTCAGGATAAAGGAAAACAAAATATGAGCCGCCACCAAAAAGTAGCCATTGTCACGGGAGCCGCCTCAGGAATCGGCAAAAGTGTTGCCGAACGCTATGCGCAAGGTGGCATAGCGGTTGTCCTCTCGGATGTGAATCAAACATTGGGAGAGCAAGCCGCCTCACAAATCCGGCAGGCGGGTGGGCAGGCGACCTTTGTCATGACCGATGTCTCTCGCCCTGTAGATTGTGAGCATGTGGTCGATGTCGCTTTGGCGCAGTACGGCCGTCTCGATTATGCCTGCAACAATGCCGGCATCGGCGGCGAACAAAACCAAACTGCCGATCTATCGATCGAAGGTTGGCAGCACATTTTAGCCATCAACCTGTCAGGCGTCTTCTACTGTATGAAATATCAAATTCCGGCCATACTCAAGAGTGGCGGTGGCGCAATTGTCAACATGGCCTCCATTCTGGGGCAAGTTGGATTTGCCGGAGCGGCAGGCTATGTAGCGGCCAAGCATGGGGTGGTGGGTCTTACCCAGGCGGCTGCTTTGGAGTATGCCCCACAGGGAATCCGTATTAACGCCGTGGGGCCAGGCTTCATTAGCACACCGATGATCCATGAACTCGAAGCAAATTCGGAGTTAAAGAGTGGGCTGGTAGCATTACATCCGATTGGGCGTTTGGGTCGGGCCGAAGAAGTTGCCGAATTGGTGATTTGGCTGAGTTCAGAAAAAGCATCATTTGTGACGGGTGCGTATTACCCTGTTGATGGCGGCTATCTGGCTCGCTAAAGATAATCCACCACCTCACCTTCAATTGTTCCGTGGCTGTTCAGTGCCCCTCTTTTTTCAGCCAGAACCATCTCATCTATGGAAAATAACTTGAATAATTCAGCTATCAACCGCATTGCCTTCATTGGCAACTACTTGCCGCGCCAGTGCGGCATTGCCACCTTCACCACCGACTTGTGCGAGGCCGTCGCCACCGAATATAGTGGGACAACCTGCATTGCTCTGCCCGTCAACGACACTCGGTCTGGTTATGCCTATCCGCCGCGCGTTCGTTTTGAATTAACAGAGAATGACATTGAGTCTTATCGCCGTGCGGCCGATTTTATCAATATCAATAACGTCGATCTGGTCTGCTTACAGCATGAGTACGGTATCTATGGTGGAACAGCCGGCAGCCACATTCTGGCCTTGCTGCGTGAACTAAACATGCCCATTGTCACTACCCTGCACACTGTTTTGGATAAGCCCAACACCGACCAGTGCCGGGTGCTGCAAGAAGTGGCGGGTCTATCAGACCGGGTTGTGGTGATGAGCGAGCGCGGCGTAGAATTTTTGCAGACGGTCTATGGCGTTCCGTCAGAAAAGATCGATCTGATTCCCCATGGTATCCCAGATGTTTCCTTTGTTGATCCCAGCTTCCACAAAGACCTTTTTGGCGTAGAGGGCAAGATGGTGCTGCTCAGCTTTGGCCTACTCTCCGCCAACAAAGGGATCGAAACGGTGATTGCCGCCCTGCCCGCCATATTAGCGCGTAATCCCCATGTGGTTTATATCGTGGTTGGGGCCACCCATCCCCACGTTTTGCGCCAGCAAGGGGAAACCTATCGTTTATCATTGCAGCGGCTGGCCAAGGAGTTGGGCGTTGCGGGAAACGTCATTTTTTATAACCGCTTTGTTAACCTGGAGGAGCTAATTGAGTTCATCAGCGCAGCGGACATTTACATTACCCCATACCTCAGCCCGGCTCAGATCACTTCGGGCACCCTGGCCTACACGCTTGGTGCAGGCAAAGCCATCATTTCCACGCCGTATTGGTATGCCGAAGAGATGTTGGCCGAGGAGCGGGGCGTACTGGTGCCCTTTAACGACCCGGCGGCATTAGCCGAGCAGGTAATTGACCTGTTGGAAAATGAATCCAGGCGCCACGCCATGCGCAAGCGAGCGTACCTCTTTGGGCGTGCTATGATTTGGCCGCAAGTGGCGCAGCGGTACATGGAGAGTTTTGAACGGGCGCGAGCCGAACGCCGCTCGTTTACGCCCACTGGCTTTGTGGTCAAGCCGCTGGACCAACGTCCGGGTGAACTACCGCTGCTCAACCTGGATCACCTGCACCGTATGACAGACGATACGGGGATGATTCAACACGCCAATTTTATTGTGCCAAATTATGACGAAGGTTACAGCATAGACGATAACGCCCGGGCTTTGATTGTCTGTATGCACCTTGCGGAATTGGAGTTAGGCAACGGACAATCGTTAGCGCTGGCGTCCCGTTATCTGGCGTTTATTGGCTATGCGTTTAATGGGGAGAACGGCCGTTTCCGCAACTTCATGAATTACCAGCGCAGTTGGTTGGAAGAAAGCGGATCTGATGACAGTCACGGCCGTACCTTGTGGGCCTTAGGCACCGTGTTGGGCCGCTCCAACACCCCCGCCCTGCAAAGTATGGCAGGCTGGCTCTTTGAACAAGCCCTGCCCGCCATTTTGGCAACAACCAGCCCCCGCGGCTGGGCCTTTACCCTCATCGGCATCCACGAATATCTGCGCCGTTTTGACGGCGATCGACGGGCCAACCAGGTCCGGGACGAGCTGGCGGGGCGCTTGCTCTCCCTTTACCAACGCTGTCGCACAGATGAGTGGCGCTGGTTCGAAGCAGAGTTGAGCTATTGCAATGCGGTGCTGCCCCAGGCTATGTTGATGTGCGGCCAGTGGATTCCCGACAATGCTATGACTGAAGCCGGCCTGGAGTCGCTTTGCTGGCTGACTGACGTCCAGCGAGCAGACCCAGCCGAGGGCCATTTTGTCCCCATTGGTTCTAATGGCTTTTATGAGCAGAACGGCGAGCGGGCCAGGTTCGATCAGCAGCCGGTTGAGGCGCAAACAATGGCTTCTGCCTGCCTGGAAGCGTATCGCAGCACGGGTGATCCGCGCTGGCGCATCGAGGCCCAGCGTGCTTTCGAGTGGTTCCTGGGACGCAATGACTTAAACCTGCCTCTTTACGACCCAACCACCGGCGGCTGCCGTGACGGACTCCATCCTGACCGCTCCAATGAAAATCAAGGCGCGGAATCCACATTGGCTTTTCTGCAAACTTTACTGGAACTGCGTCTGGCTGAGAACCCCCTACTATCTCTGGAAACCCTAAAAAAATGAATTCACAATATCCCGAACTGTTTCGGCGCCATAAGCTGAATCCTATCCTAACCGCCGCCGATTGGCCCTATCCGGTCCATACGGTCTTTAACCCGGCCGCCACGCTGCTGCCCGATGGCACGACCTTGCTCTTGTGCCGAGTCGAGGATCGGCGCGGGCTTTCCCACCTGTGTGCCGCCCGCTCTGCCAATGGCGTAGATGATTGGCAGATTGATCCCCAACCCACTCTCCTACCCGACCCTGAAAACTTCCCAGAAGAAATGTGGGGCATTGAAGATCCGCGCATCACCTACGTTCCTGAATTAGGCCGGTACGCTGTTGTCTATACAGCCTTCACGCGCGACGGTCCCGGTGTGGCCCTGGCTATGACGGAGGATTTTTGTCACTTTGAACGCTACGGGTTGATCATGTCGCCCGATGATAAGGATGCGGCGCTGCTGCCGCATCGAATTGGCGGCCATTG
>CAZDSN010000444.1:0-4201 GCA_964507675.1 uncultured Ardenticatenaceae bacterium
CGGTTTTCGGCGAAATGGTAGTCGTAAAAATGGCGAAAGGCATTGGCATTCATGTTGTAAGTTGCTCCTTTGAAGACAGTGGACAGTGAATAGTGGACAGTGAATAGTGGACAGTGGGCAGAGACTTCGCGCAAATTCGTGCCATTTGTGGCAAAGATTTTCATTCATTCGCTGGTACGCCGCGGCGCGTGTTGTCTACTTTTGCCAATCACCCCATAGCAAGCCGTCCGAGGCATCGTGCCAGCGTCAGGTGTAATCCCCCAGGATGGCAGCGATTCAGCCGCAGGCTAAACAGCCAAAATGAGAATGGCTGCAATCCGGAGATACTCACCGGAACTCTCAGCCCGCGCGGCGGATCTGGCAGAGGTAGGCGCGATGCGGGACGGAGCCGCTGATAGGATCAATCGCCTCGTTGCCGATAATAATGTTGAAATTGGCTCCGTCCGGGCTGAACGGATCGTAGCCGGGCGCGGCAATGTCTGGGCAGGCTTGCCACCAGCCGTGCTGGCCGCAGACGACATTGGGTTCGAGGGTGTCGTTCATGCGGGCGCGCGCCCGGACGCTGCCTTCTGGCGTCTCGATGTGTACCCAGTCGCCAGGGCCGATGCCGCGGGCGGCGGCTGCCGCCGGATGCAATTCGACCTCCGGATCGAGCGCGCGCCGCCGCAAACCCGGCAGCGCCCGATGCTGGCTCTCGCAGAAGAGCATGTGCTTGGCGCAGGTGAGGATCAGGGGGAACCGCTCAAGCAAATCCGGTCGCGCGGTCGGGCCGATCAGCGGCTCTTCATACTCAGGGAGGGGTGGATAGCCATGCTCCAGCAGGGTCTCGGAATACAACTCGACCTTCCGTGTTGGCGTGGCGAAACCCTGGGGGATGCCGGCATTCTGCTCAGCGAACTTACGGTAGCGCGTCTGGAGCGGGAGCCGCACTCCGCCCGGGTTCTGGCGCAGCGCCTCGAGCGAAACGCCGGATGGGTGGAGCTGGTAGCGGTACGCAGCATCCATGTCGCCGTCCCAGAAGTGAGCGCCGAGACCGAGGCGGCAGGCCAGGTCAAAGACGATCTCGGTATCGGAACGGGCCTCGCCACGAGGCTCGACAACTCGCCGCCGTAATTGCACCAGCGTTTGCGCATCCGCGCTCACCTCGAAGCCAATCTTTAGCGCCTCACGCTCGAAAGCGCTGGCCACTGGCAGCACGATGTCAGCCAGCCCGGCTGTTGGGTTCATGAAGAGGTCGGCATGCACATAGAAGTCGAGCGCTGCCAGGGCCTCGCGCCCGCGCCGGCCATCCGCGTGGGCAATGAGCAGGTTGGCGCCAAACCCGACGACTCCGCGCACTGGATACGGTCGCTGCTCGAGGATCCCGCGATATAACTCGTCCGAGGTGACGTGCTGCCACCGGGCCGGGCCCAATGGCCGCTCGGACAGGCCCAGTGTGCGCGCCTGCTGTTGTGCCGGCAGCAATTCTTCGCCGCCGACATTTCTGGTGGGCACGGCGGCGAAAAGCACGTTGCCGCCGGGGGCATCGAAGCTGCCAGTCAGGGCGTAGAGTTGAGCAATCGCTCGAGCGATCTGGGTGGCATTCGTCTGCATCTCCACCCCGCTCCAGGCGTAGTAGGCAACAGGACGGGATTCCCAGAGCATGCGCGCCGCCCCTTCTGTCTGGCTGCGGTCAATGCCACAGATGGCTTCCACTCTTTCCGGCGAATAGCGGGCGCACAACGCAGCCGCCAGGTCAAATGCAGGGCGACAGACGACCGTACCTTGTGGCGTCTCAATCGGAAACGCGCCGAAGAGGGCCAACTCGGGATCAGCGCCCTCATAGCTGCCCGTGGCCGGGTCGTAGCGAACTGGCCGACCGCCGGTCTCGCTCCAGGCGACGTACCGCCGGGCGTCATCCACACCGGAGAGGTCTCTGTCTGTTAACAAATGTCCGTTGTCTCCACGGACGAGCAAAGGACCGTTGGTCCAGTCGTGGATGAAACTGCGATCGTACCAGCCGCGCTCGATCATCACATGAGCGATGCCAAGCGCGAGGGCGGCATCCGTACCTGGGCGCACGCGCAGCCAGAGATTCGCCCTGGCGGCGGGGCCAGTGCGGCGGGGGTCAACCACAATCAGGCGTGCGCCTCTTTTGAGCGCCGCTGTGGTGGTAACGGCATGGGTGAGGCGGGCCAGGTTTGGATTGTAACCCCAGAACAGGATGCAGCCGGCCTGCTCCAGGTCGGGCATGTAGTTGCCAGGAACACTGGCGCCGTAGGTGTAAGCTGTCGCGCCATACCGGCCCCATCCGCACAACTCCATTGATATGCACTCATTCGGGCTGCCAAACGCTCGCCGCAGGCGCTCGATCCAGATCAGGGAATCGGAGGACGCCGATGTGGATGGCGAGGCTGTCGTGAAGACGACGCTCTGCGGGCCGTGTTCTGCGGCCAGTTGGCTCAGTTTAGCGGCGGTTAGCTCCAGGGCCTCGTCCCAGCCAATCCGCTGCCAACCCGGGTCCGGATCATCTTTGGGGCGGGTTCGTTTAAGCGGATAGAGCAGCCGGTCTGAGTGGTAGACAAGCTCAGGCGCCGCCCGTCCTTTAGCGCAGAGCGCCTTTCCGGTGGGGTGCGTGGGGTCGGGCTGCAGGGCAACAAAACGGCCATCCTCGACTACGGCAATAGAGCCACACCGCGAAACGCACAGGGCGCAGTAGCCTGGAATGCGTTCGCTGGACTGCTTTTCTGTTAGCATCGTGGTGCCTCCTTCCTGGACCGCCAATCGGGGCGCGATGCGGTCGTAAGACGGCCAGGTGCATGATGGCTTGCCATCCCGGCCAGCGATCCCTGCTTCAGGATGCCGGGAAGTGAGTCTGCCGCGAGCAGTCTCGTTCGCGGGGGGTATGTGATTCAGGCCAAAGGATGCGTCAATCGCGTGGCGAAGCAGCGCCGGCAGCACGTGGCGTCAGGCGATCTGGTTCAGTCGAAGACGGCAGTCGCTTCAATTTCAATCAGAAAATCGGGCACGGCCAGGGCTGAGATCCCGATCCAGGTGCTTGCCGGCGGATTCTGGGGCGTAAAGAATTCTCTCAGCGCGCTTCCTACCGCCTCACCGCTCTCGCTCTGATAATTCACGATGTAAATCCGCAGAGCAACAATATCGTTTAAGGTGGCGCCTGCGGCTTCCACAGCCGTCTGCACATTGCGCAGCGCCTGTCTGGTTTGCTCTAGCAGGCTAACTCCCCCCACTAGCTGTTTCTGAGCGTCCCATGCCGTTTGCCCGGAAATAAAGGCCATCCTTCTGCCGCTGGCAACCACAATTTGTGAAAACCCGTAGGGTAAACTGGGAAAGAGTGTCGCTGGATTCACGTATTTCGTGGACATAATTAATATCGCCTAACTCCAGTTCAATTGCGCAGAGGCTCTGAAAATTTTTCTCCAGAGTCGAGTTAGAAAGTAACGGTGGTGGCAATATCACCGCAATGAAACGACTTGATTCACCCTGGAAAACTGAGCCAAGTATAATGGGCAAGGGGAACATGGGCAAAAAAAGCTGCGCGGGGGCCGGGCGTAAGACATAGGGTGGGCAGGCTGCCGGCACTTCATAAGTATGCGCCAGAGTGACAGACTGCTGCCAGAGTTTTTCGGATTGAGGGGGTTGGGGGTATAATGCGGTATGGTCTCATCTTCGTCCATTCCTGAACGGCGCGTGCGGAAACGTGAGAAGTATGCTGCCGGCATGATCCTGGAAAACAGCAGCTTACGCCGGCATTTGCAAGACGCGGAAGCCGAACCCTTGATTCGTTGGGCGCTGGCGGCGCTGACGGCAGCGGCGCAGCGCACCGCCAGCCTGCCGGACGACGACGCTTATACGGTGTTGGAACAGCGCGTGGAGCAGATTGGCAGCATCATGCGCCTGATCAACCAGTATATGGCGGCTTTGCGCGCCCCGGAAACTGCCGAGGCGTATGACGGACCGCCCTGGGCGGAGGCGCTGCGGCAGGGATTGGCGGCGATTGCGCCGGATGGATTGGATGCCCAAACGGAGACGGCGCTGGCGGCGGTCTGGCAGTCTGAGCCGCCAGGTTCTCCGGAGACCGGTTACGATCAGTTGCTGCAAATTCTCACACGCCCTGAAGCAAATTAGCCGTGCTTAATCATGGTGGGCGTCACTTCCGCCTACGCGGGGCTGACACCCATTTTTATGGGCAACCACGGAC
>CAZDSN010000445.1:0-4199 GCA_964507675.1 uncultured Ardenticatenaceae bacterium
GACAGCCTCATTGTTGGCAGTGACGGGAGCAACCACGTAAAGATAGGTGCGGCCTAATTGTCCTGTATTGGTGGTGAGATTATCTGGGGTAGTGGGGATGGGGACGTTGGCCTGGATAAAGTCGTCAATGCGTATGGAAGCATAAATGACGTCCCCGTTCGCAGCGATCAAGGCCGTGCGACCTGAACCGCTGAACTGACCGCGTGACAGGGTGGCCGTAATGGCTGCGTAATCATATCCTTCGTAGAGGGCGCCAATCATTTCGCCGCTGTCCGGGTCATAAACGGGGACGGCTAAGGCCATGACGCGGGCAACCGGGCTGTCCAGATCAATGGTGGGGCCGTAAAGATAGTAGGGTTGGCCCGATTGGATAGCCTGCCACCAGGAGGTATCGCTCATGATGATTTGCGCCGGGGGGTAGTTGAAACCCACCACAGCGCCATACCGATCAACGGCCAGGATGTTGTTCCGTTCTGCCGGACGGGCCAGCGAGGCGTCTACCAGTTCGTCGGAAAGCTCAAGTTGCAGGCGTTGGCTGAGTAAGGGTGGTAGTTCTGCCGGCGTGAAATTGGCTGCCTGGGCCAGCGCCCATTCTTGTTGGAGTTGGGCTAAGACGGCAGCGCTGCCCCCCGGCGTGTCGTCATAGGCAGCGTTTGCCAGGCGCATATTCGCCCAAACCCCTTCATAAGTAGCCAGATTTTGCAGGACGGCTACCTGTTCCGTTAGCTGCCGGCTGAGCTGTTCGGCCTGGATGGCGGCGATAGATTCCAGGCTCTGCTGTACCAGATTATTTACCTGGTTACGTCCCACAATCATACTGACCAGAACGGCCGCAACTAAGGTAACCAGCAAACCGCTGACAACCAGAAACGGCAGCCGGAAGGCAATCGTGGCTGGGAATCTTAGGGAACTGGCTGGTTGATAGCCTTGAATTGGGTCGGGTGTGCTGCTGGTCATTGAACGCCGCGTGTCGTTCCTATCTGTGGCGAGGCGGGTGTGTCTGCGGGTTGGTCGGGTTGGAATAGACGGATGTGTACCTGTGGATTGCCTATGGCTGCGCCCAATTCGGCTGCAGCCGTATCCAGGATGGCGTTAAGTTCCAGATTGCGCTGGACGTTGGTCGTGATCTGGTTGATAAACTGTTCTCGCTGTACCAGGCGGCGCGTTTCGTTGAGAAGCTGGCTGTTGCGCACAATGATGCTGCTGAGCAGGGCCAGCGATTCTAGAAACTGCGCTTCTTCTGGGGCATAGGCACTATCCGTGTGGCTGCGGGTGAGCGCCAACACGCCAATGGGTTCGTCCCCCTGACGCAGGGGCACGGCCAGAGCCGCTTTCACGGATAGAGGGCGCATAGCGCCTGAGGCAGCGCCGGGGGTGGGCTGCAATTCTTCGACCCAGGTAGCATAATCGTTAATGATTAAGGTTTTGTTTTCGGCAAAGAGTCGTCCGGGCAGCCCTTGACCTGCCGCCAGATGAGCGCCGGCAGGCGTTGGCTTTCCCTGCGTATACCCGATTATCAATTCCAACTGCTGGCTTTCTGGTCGCCAGAGCCAGGCGGCTGCGCCGTCGGAATCAAGCAAAGCCATGCTACGCCGTACCAGGACGTTGAGCACCTGGCGCGTGTCCGCCTGTTGGTTCATTAGCGTGGCTATCCCTGGCAGTTGTGACAAAAGATCGGCGCGTCGTTGGGATTCGGCGTAGAGGCGGGCATTTTCAATGTTGCTGGCTAACTGGTCGGCCATAAGCTGCAAAATGGCAATGTCTTCTGGCTGAAAAGCGTCTACATCCCGGCTTTGCACGTCCAGTATGCCCAGCAGTTCACCACGCACAATTAGCGGCAGCACGGCTTCCGAGCGGGTTTCCGGCAGCAGTGGGTTGCTGAAATGCACGGGATCGGTTCCCACATCGCGGGCAATGCGCGCCTGACGATTGGCCGCCGCCCAACCCACCAGGGACTCTGAACCAACAGCCAGTGTGTGCCGCTGCTGTTTCATGATCTCTCCCACCTGCCCGGTGGATTCACGCACCACAGCCTGTCGCCTGGCAGGGTCCAACAGAAAAATAGAAGCGTGGTAGAAACCAAACTGGCTGCGGATCAGTTCCGTGGTATCTTGCATTAACTGGTCCAGATCGAGCGAGGCGCTGGCTGCCCGGCCTACTTCAACGATGTGTTGTAGTTGTTCAGCGCGTCGTCGCAGGTCAGTTGTTTGGACAGCGACACGCTGCTGCAGTGTATCCGCCAGGGTTTGTACGTCTTGTGTCAGTTCACGCATATCCCCCAGGTTGCGGTTTAGCCTGTCGCTGAAGGCCCAGATAGCCAGGATCAAGACCAGATTGACAATAATGAATTCCAGGGTTGGTTGGCCTTTGGCAGCCAGAATGATGGGGATAACCAGCAGGGTAAAGGCGGTATAGGGCAGGCTGCTGCGGACGTTGCTTAGCAGGCTGGCGCCAATAATGGGGAGTAAGGGGAGGGTAAAAAGAGGCAGGAACAGGTTTGAATGGAGGGAGATGAGCAAATATAAGAGGACGAGATCAAGGGCGGTGGAGTAGATGTGTAATGCCGGCATCGGCCGCCCGCGCCGGATCAACCACAAACAAACGAACGTGATCAACCCATTATAGGTGTAGGCGAGGAGAACTGTGCCAAAAGGCACCCCCATAGCCATGCGCGTTGGCGTCAGCGTTTCCACCAGGAAAACGACAACGCGCACCAGCATGGCAATGGTCGTTGACAAGAGCAGTGACAGAACCAGAATTTGCAGCAGCCGCCCATTCTGATGCACTTCAATATCATGACTGTCAATCGCCAACAGCCGTGATAGGTACGATCTCAAGCGCATATGCGTCTCTCGGCTATCCTGTGCTGCCTTTTGTTCGCTAACGACTAATGACCGAGATCCCAAATAGCTTCACCGGCCAGCACGGCGCGGATCTGGTCGGGGAAGCGGTCCGCATCCAGCGGTTTGGAAAGAAAGCCATCAAAGCCAGCCTGCCGTGCCTTTTCCATTTCAGTCGCACTACCTTGGGCTGTCACCACCACCACCAGGGTATCGCGCAGACGGGGGTCGGCCCGAACCTGGGACAGCGCCTCGTAGCCATCCTCGTGCGGCAGGCGCAAATCCATCAAGATCAGGTCTACCCGCGGCATGGTAGCGGCAAACTCAACGACGCCCCAGCCCGTGGTCTTCCATTCACACCGATGCACGCCCATAAAGGCTAACAGGCGGGCAATCAGCACAAAATTGGACACATTATCTTCAACCACCAAAACATAAGCGTCTTTGGGGTGGATTATTGGGCGCGTTGTTGTATTCATAAACGTCTACTCTCTTGTGGATGCGCTCAGCAATGCGGCTGCCCGATCATCAGTCTACCTCTCAAGCCAGATGTGGGCCGTTGCCCGTTTCCAGCCTGGTTGCTCATCAATACCTTTTTACTCTGTTTCTATGTTATGTCTCTAGTGCTTTGGTAATGTTGTGCGTTTTATGACGCGCAATCCATGAGCGGCTTTTACATCTGGCGCGGCGCTGGAGATGGATGTTCATGCAGAGCGGAATTAGCGTCACCATTATAACCAGGACAGCGTGGATCGAAAAACAAAGGCCGCCACGGTGCGCGTCTTTCACTGGGGGAGGGAAGCGCAACTGACCTGGCCGACACGGGGTGGGTGGGCTGCCGGCGCTTCCAGGTATGCTCCCAAATTGAAGTGTTCGCGGTCGCGGTTTCCTATTTGCCCTGCCTATCCTCTCATTAGATAATCAGAAGGGATTTGATAGCACGTAGGCAACGCAGCGGGTGGGTTGCCCACGCGCTGGACATTTTTATAGGCCGTGGCCGGGTGCGCGGCCTGAATTGCCGGACAAAGAAAGGAGCGCTCAAGATGCATGTGCTGCCCAAAATACAGCTGTGGAAACCTGTTCTCATGTTTATTGTGTTTGGGGTGTTGGCGCTGTGGCTGCTGAATACCTTTACAACGGGAAACCCGATGTGGTTTCTGCCGATCCAACCCTCTTACGCGCCTAATCAGATTATTGTTCGCAACTTCGGTGAGGAGATTATCTTACGACCAGGCGATCTGGCGTTTCAAAGAGTGGCGGATGGCGTGGATCAGTCGCTCTCCAGTTTTAATAACCGGGCTTTGATTGATATTGGCCTGGGCGAAGCGACACTGCAAGATTACCAGACAAATGCGTTGG
>CAZDSN010000446.1:0-4196 GCA_964507675.1 uncultured Ardenticatenaceae bacterium
CGTTATCGCATCGAAGCAGAGATTGGTCGCGGCGGCATGGGCGTCGTCTATCGCGCCCAGGACCTGCTGCTGGACCGCAGCGTGGCCGTTAAGCTTCTCCTGTCCTCCAATTTGGGCACGGAAGGGCGCGTTCGCCTCCTGCACGAAGCGCAGGCTGCGGCCCGGCTCAACCACCCCAATATCATTACTATCTACGATGCGGGTGAGCTGGAAGGCGCTTCTTATATTGTTATGGAACTGCTCGATGGCGAGTCACTCTACGATCGCCGTCCCCAAAGCCTGCCAGAAATCCTGCGTGTGGCCCGGCAGATATGCACTGCCCTGGAACATGCCCACGCTCACGGTATTATCCACCGGGACTTGAAGCCGGAAAATGTGATCATTACCCGCAACGGGACGGCCAAACTGACCGACTTTGGCCTGGCTCGTTCTATGGCCAGCCGCATCACCGTTGAGGGCAGCATTATAGGGACGGTCTATTACCTGCCACCCGAACAGGCGTTGGGCAAGGCCATAGATGGGCGCACGGACCTTTACTCTTTTGGGGTCATGCTCTATGAACTGGTCACCGGCCAGCTCCCATTTAATGCCGATGATCCGCTGGCGGTTATTTCCCAACATCTCCACGCCCCGCCTGTGCCCCCCAGCAGCTATAACAGCGACATTCCACCGCTGCTTGACCACTTGATCATGCAGTTGTTGCAGAAAAACCCGGAGGATCGTCCTGCCTCTGCCGCTGAGACGAAGCAAATTTTAGCGCAGGTGCTGCACACGCCCGTTTCCGCGGCAGCCAGCGACACAGTCAAGCAGTCACCGTCTCCTCTGGAACAGTTAGCCTTGGGCCGCCTGGTCGGGCGTGACCAGGAACTGGCGGAAGCGAAAGCATCGTGGAAACAGGCGACGCTTACCCCGGGCGGCCAGCATGTGTTGTTCATCAGCGGCGAGCCGGGGGTAGGTAAAACGCCCCTGATGCGCGAAGTCAAGGCGCTGGTCGAGGTTTCCGGGGCCACAGTCCTTGAGGGTGAATGTTATACCAGTGGCAGCGCTCCCTACGCCCCCATCACCCAAATGATGCGCGCGGCGTTAGCCCACTCTATGCGCCGGACGCCGATGAGAGGGGCAGCCGTGGCGGTTCCTCCCCTTTCCAATCATGTACTGGCCGACCTGATTACCCTGGCGCCCGATTTGCAGCTTTTTTACCCTGACGTACTGCCTAACCCGTCTTATGACGCTCAGGCGGACCAACACCGGCTGTTTGAAAGCGTCGTGACCGTCTGCGCCGCTCTGGCCGAACGCGCTCCCCTGATGCTCGTTATGGAAGATGTGCATTGGGCCGACAGCGGCAGCCTGGAGATGGTTCGCTACCTGGCCCGTCGCTGCCGCTTAAACAAGCTGCCTGTGCTCATTGTCATGACTTACCGCGACGTGGAATTAGACGCAGCCTGCTGCCTGGACGACATTCTCTACGACTTGACGCGTGAACGGCTGGCCTCTCGTCTCAAGCTTAATCGCTTTGACCGCGAACAAACGCGCGCTTTGTTAAACGTCATGTTCCAGGAGAAGATTTCCGAAGATTTTTTGGAAGCGATCTACCGCGAAACAGATGGCAACCAGTTTTTTGTGGAAGAATTGTGCAAGGCGTTAGTGGCTGACGGGCAATTATACCGCCGCGATGGGCGCTGGCAGCGACCAAATATGACGGAACTCCAACTCCCGCAAAGTGTACGCGGCGCGATTCAGGCGCGTGTCGGCCGTTTACCCGATACAGCTCAAGAAGCGCTGCGGTGGGCAGCCGTTATTGGGCGCGAATTCGATTTCGGTACATTGAAGCGAGTGAGCGAACTGGATGAAGAGACGCTGATTGATGCGTTGGAAATGGCCGAACGCGCCCAGCTTATCGGCGAACTCAAATCGGCCAAGTATGCCCGCGTGCGCGCCGGCGCGGAAAGATTTGTCTTTGCCCACGCCCTGACGGTTACGGCGCTGCGCGAAAGCATGAGCGTCATTCGCCGCCGCCGTCTTCACCGCCAGGTAGCCGGCGCCCTGGCGCAGCAGTACCCTGACAATTACGAAGCGCTGGCTTACCATTACGCCGAAGCCGGCGATATCGAAAATGCGCAGCGCTATTATCTCAAAGCGGGCGACCGGGCGTTGGCCGTATATATCAATCAGGAAGCCGAGCGGCATTACCGCATGGCGCTGGAACTCAGCGAAAGTGAAGGCGCAGAGGCTGATTTGCTGAGCCGGCTGGGGGAGGCGCTGTTTAACCAGAATCGCTACGGCGACGCCATCGCTGCCTGGTTGCAGGCGATTGCCATTTATCGGGCGCAGGCTGTACACGACCAGGTTGCCCGGCTGTATGCGCGGGCTGGTCGCGCTGCCTGGTACAATGGCGAAACGCCGCGCGGATTGGCGCTTTGTCGTGAAGGGATGGCTGCTGTGCCGCCGGATACGGAAACGCCGGGCCTGGCCGTTTTGCTGCACGAGACCGGGCGCGCCTGCTTTTTTAACGGCTTGCCTGATGAGGCGCTGACCCTCTGCCAGCAGGCGATGGCCCTGGCTAAGAAACTCGACCTGATAGATGTGCAGGCGGACACGCTGGCGACCATCGGTATTTTGCCGCGACAGACGCCAGAAGCACGCATCGAAGCGCTGCAGCAGGCGGTGACCCTGGCCGAATCGGCCGGACTGCTGGCTGTAGCTATCCGCGCACATATCAATTTGGGTGGCCAGTTGAAGAATTCGCTCGATCTGTCCCAATCCCGCTACCACAGCGCCCGCGCCCTGGAGCTCGCCCATCGTACCGGCGCCGTTTTGTGGAAGTTGGATGAGCGGATGACGGCCTTAAGCGATGCCCTGACTGCCGGAGATATAGAGACGGGGGCGCAAATCCTTGAGGAACTGCGCGAACTGATTCCTACCATGTCCGTCCCTGCTCACGTAATGCCCCAGATGAACATGATGGCCGCCTGGCATGATTACCAATGCGGCAGACAGGATATCGCCATTGAACTGCTACGGCAGTGCCAGGCAGACTTTCGCCGCCTGGGCGATTTGCAGCAGGTGAGCAATTTGAACTGCGATCTGGCTATGGTATTACGCGAGTTGAACCGGCTGGATGAAGCGGAAGCGGCGCTGGTAGAAGCGATAGAAATTGGCGATCGCGGTCTGGGCAGCGGTCCGGTAGTGCCGCGCTGTGAACTGGCAATCGTGTATACCTGTCAAGGTCGCCATGAAGAAGCGCAGGCCCTGCTGCAAGTAACCCGCCAGTTAATTAACAAAGAGGACGCCTACCACGAACGGGTGCGGCTGCGCCTGGCTGAAGCGTTGATGGCCGCCCAGGAACGGCGTTGGGAAGAGGCGTTTGCCCACTTTGCCGAGGTAGCGGCTGCCACCGAGCAGCTTGATGCTCGCTGGTATCAGGCGCGCGTCTGGTTGCAGTGGGCGGAAGCGCATCTGGCGCGGGGCGAAGCGGCTGACCAGCAAGCGGCATATGACCTGCTGCAACAATGCCGGGCGCTGTTTACGGCGATGAAGAACCCCTTCTATCTGGCAAAGGTGGAGGAGATGTTGGCTAAAATGCCGGCACTCCCCTCCGCCACCGCTGTTTAATCTTTCCCAACGCGCCACACATCCCTCATAATAGAAAAAAGCCCCGCTGGTCAGATTTTCGACCAGAGGGGCTTGTGGTGTCTATTCGCGGTAGCCTGGTTTGTGCCCCATAGGGGAATCGAACCCCTGTTTCAGCCTTGAGAGGGCTGCGTCCTGGGCCGCTAGACGAATGGGGCGGCACGGCTGATTGAGTTGGTCAGCGGGGGAATTCTAGCATATTGTCTGGCGCACTGTCAAAAACGTGCGGAGGGCGCGATTGGAAAGTCTGCCAGCCCGTTTTCGCATCTGAGGATGCGAACTCCTCATTTGACGGTTGACGGGACACTAGACAACCACATCGCGGCGGCGGATAAACAGGCGGTAGATGAGGAATAGAATGGCGGAGAGCGCCAGCCAGGCGTGTTGGATGACCACAGCGCGCTGGCTTAGCGCCTGCGTGGTCGTCACCTGTTCCCCACGATAAAAGAATGTTCCCAACACAAACAGAATGACTACCGAGGCAAATACCAGGAAATCCATAAACGGCAGTCGTTCAAACGTGGGCGCTTTCTCCCGACGCCCGCGCCGCACGCTAAAGATGAATG
>CAZDSN010000447.1:0-4162 GCA_964507675.1 uncultured Ardenticatenaceae bacterium
CAGGTAGCTGCGCCAGCCAAAGCCCACAATTTGCCCCAGGCAGACAGGGGCGAGCAGGGAGGTATGGCGAAAGGGTTCGCGGGCGTGGATGTTGGAAAGATGGACTTCAACGGTAGGCAGGCTGGCAGCCGCAATGGCGTCGCGCAGGGCGTAGCTGGTGTGGGTGTAAGCGCCTGGATTGATCAGAATCCCATTGGCCCAGGCGCGGGCGTCGTGAATGGCGTCTATGAGCACGCCTTCGTGGTTGGACTGCTGGCTGCGGAGGTGGGCCTGGCGCGCGGCGGCCAGGGCAACCAGCGCCGCGTCAATGTCTGCCAGCGTTTCGTAGCCATAGATTTCTGGCTGGCGCGCGCCGAGCAGATTCAGGTTGGGGCCATGTAAGATAAGTATGTGGGTCATGGTGATGCAGAGGGCGGGCAAGATGCCCACGCTACTGGGATACCTGTAATTATTCCTATTTCAGCACGGCTGGCAAGAATACGAAGACGTCATCGTCGCCAGGCATGGTGGTGGGGGTGGCGCTGGGTGGTGGATTCGTGGCTGTGGGGGTGGCGCTAGGCAGCGGGGTTTTCGTAGTCGTGGGGGTGGCGCTGGGCAGCGGAGTGTTCGTGATCGTGGGTGAAGGACCGGGCGTGTTCGTGCTGGTAGCAGTTGGCGTCTGGCTAGGCGTAGGCGTCAAGGTGATGGTGGGGGTTTGGGAGACCGTAGGCGTTGGCGTGGGCGGGGTGTTTTCTACGATACGGTAGAGAACGCCGCTGAAAAAGCTACCCAGGTAGAGCTCGCCGTTGTGGTCTTCGCCGAAGGTGCTGGGGGAGCTGACGCCTTCCAGCAGGAGGGTGTTAACCCATCCGCCGCCGCCGTCGCTGCTCAGGCTCCAGATTTTGCCGGCACAGCTATCCGCGAACAGATAGTGCCCTTGCAGCACCGGATACTGGCTGCCCCGGTACATATAGCCGCCGGTAATGGCGCAGTTGCCGCTGTGGTCATATTGGAAAATGGGGGATTCGGCCTCTGGCAGCGGGTCACAGGAACCGGTGGGAGGATAAAGGTGTACCTCCTCTCCTTCAAAGCAAGGCCAACCATAATTTTCGCCGCCGCTGCTGACTGGTTGGAAATTGACCTCTTCCCAATTATCCTGCCCCACGTCGGCAATGAACATGTCACCTGTGAGGCGATCAAAGCTGAAGCGCCACGGGTTGCGTAGTCCATAAGCCCAGATGGCGGGCTGCGCGCCAGGGACGCCCACGAACGGGTTGTCGGGCGGAATGGTGTAGGCCACGGCAGTATTGCTCACATCCACGCGCAGGATTTTGCCGGCAAGCGTGCTCAAATCCTGGCTGTTATTGTTTTCATACGGCGGATACGAGTCCGTTTTGCCATCTCCGACAGCTATATACAGATACCCATCCGCCCCATAGGTGAAATCACCTCCATAATTCTCCATCCAGTTTTGGGGAATGCTAAACAAGGACAGTTCGCTGTTGGGGTCGGCGATATTGGGATTGGCTGTGACCGAAAAGCGGGAAATCTGGCTGTTGCCGGTGACTGCCTGTGTGTAATGGACATAAAAGAATCCATTTTGCGCGTAGTCAGCATGAAAAATCAGCCCCAGCAGCCCTTGTTGATAACCAAAGGGCATAATGCGGTCGCTGATGTCTAAAAACTGCGTTACGTCTCCATTGGGGTGGACAATTTGAATCAGGCCTTGTTTCTCGGCCACAAACAGGCGTTCATCGCCCACGGCGGCGGCGGCAATATCCGTGATGCCACCCACAAAAATGTGGTCGGTCACCTGTTCCAGGCTGATGTCGGGCGTGGTGACGGGGGATGTGAGCGGTCCTGCCGGGTTAGTGGCGGCAGCGACCAATGCCGCCGCCCCGGCCAACAACAGGACGACAAGCCATAAGGTGGTGAATATGCTTTTGCTAGACAAAGTTTTCTCCTTGTCAGTGGAGGCGCGCCTGCCCGCGTATTTGTCAGCGGCAGGGATGCGGCGAGGGAGATACGCATTTGAACACCCGAGCCAACGTCCAAACGCTGCCTACGGAACCAGGGCGCCCGTATAAGTTACATGGTAAATAGTGGCGTCATTGAACAGACCCACGTACAGTTCGCCGCTGTTGTCTTGACCAAAGGTGATGACGCCTGTTCCTGGCGTACCACTGATTGGCCCCATCTGGCTGCTATGCCAGACGCCATTTGCATCTGGCGAGAGCCCCATGATCTGGCGGCTGCAGAAGTCGCTGTAAATGTAAATACCCTGGAGCGGCGGGTATTGGCTACCATGATACCTGTATCCACCCGTTATGGCACAGTGCAGCGCGTCATGGTTATAGACAAAGTCGGGAAATGTGTAGGCGTCCGCGGGAGCGCAGCCGGCGGCGTCAAACACCTGCCATCCTTCGTAGCAGCGCCAACCGAAATTGAGACCGCCGGTGGCTGCCGGCAGCACATTCACCTCTTCCCACGCAGACTGCCCCACATCCGCCACGAAAAGGTCACCGCTGGTCGTATCAAAACTAATGCGCCACGGGTTGCGCAGTCCGGCTGCCCAGATTTCTGGACGGGCTGCCGGATCGTCAACGTATGGGTTATCCGGCGGGACCGTGTAGGGAACTGTGCTGACATCCAGCCGTAGAATTTTGCCCAGCAGGGAATCGAGAGCCTGGGCGGCATTTGCCGTTGCGCCGCCATCACCCACGCTCAGGTAAAGATATCCATCGGGACCAAAAGTCAGGTCGCCACCATAATGATAAGGTTGTTCATGCGCAATTTCCAGCAGCACTGTCTCGCTGTTCGGGTTGACGAATTGCTCGTCGTTGCCCGAATGGGCAAAGCGGGAGAGCACAAGACTGCCATCCGCGCGGCTGTAGGTAACAAAGAGCACGCCATTTTGCGCGTAGTCAGGAGAAAAAGCCAGGCCCAATAGACCCTGTTCAAAATCATCGCGATTGACGCGATCCCGAATATCCAGAAATGGCAGGGTTTCCAAAATACCGCCATCGTTAATCAGCCGGACCTGACCCCACTTTTCCGTCACAAAGAGCCGGTTATCGCCGGCATGGGCGATACTGGTTGGGCGGTAGAGGCCAAAGGCATACGGCTGCAGCGTGATGGGCTGCCAGCGCATGGCTGCCGGCAGGTAGATGGCATATACCTCTGCTGCTGTGCCCGGCTGCGCCTGACAGGCGCTGCCAATCAGAACCATGCAGGCGCATAACAACCAGGGCCAGATGCGCGAGCGCGCGCGCGGCCAACGAGCCAAAGAAGAAAGAGTCATGATATTTTCGCGCGGCGTCAGGCGTCAGCCGCACGCTGCCTGGCCGCGGCTACGAATTGGCGGAAGCGGTCGCTGGCGGGCGGTTCCGCGATCCAGCCTGCCGGATTGAACATGGGCCTGGCGGCCGCCGCCAGTTCCCAGAAACCGAGATTGGCAACCGGCTCTCCCCTTATGGCTTCATAAGTGGAAAGGAAGGCGGCAGCTGCTTCTGCCAGCCCCAGGAGAACCATATCCATCCGTGCATAGCCAATGTCAATGCCGGGATCGCCACAGGCCGCTTCTTCCCAATCAACAATGGCCGCAATCTCCCCTTGATGCCAGAGGATATTGCCAGACCAATAATCAATGTGTACCAATGAGGGGGGGCATGGCAGCAGATGGGGTTGCATTTCCCTCGCTGTCTGCCATACGGTCAGGCCATCGGCGTGGCGGCGCATGGCTTCAGGTATCTGGTCGCCGCGTATGAACCAGGTCGCCTCGGCATTGGCGTCTAGCAGGAAGCCGCGATTGGCTGCGTCACAGGAAATGGCGTGCACCTGAGCCAGCGCTGCGGCCAACTTTTGCGCCCAGCCAACCGGATCCGCTGGCGTGAATACCAGCGCGCCAGGCACGTACTGCGTCACAATGCCGGGCGTACCCAGCAGATCGCCGTTGTCATCCAGATAGACAGGCGTAGGGGCAGGTACACCGTTGGCTTGCAGCAGTTGCAGCGTCTTAAATTCGCGGCGCGCTTTTTCGCCGCGGTCGTAGCTGCCGAATACCGCATAGCGCCGCAGCACAAAGCGGCGTAGGGCTCCCCCGGCTGCTTCCGTTTGCAGCAGGCAGGTAAAGTTGGAGTAGCTGCCCGCCAACGGCAGCAACTCCGAGTGGATGCTGCCCGGT
>CAZDSN010000448.1:0-4161 GCA_964507675.1 uncultured Ardenticatenaceae bacterium
ATTCGGGTCCTCTTATCAGGAGGAAGCCCTGCTACTGCTATTTCTTCAATCCATCGTCCGATGTCATCCTTGAACTGCGATATCACGAATGGACGTTTGTAATTCCGCAGCTTACCTTCCATTAGGAAGTGGAATACAATGCTTGCCGCGTGCAAGTCGCCCGAGAACCCTAATACCGCTGATTTGTTGTCATCACTTATTGTATACAGTTTTCTGAGGACGTCTTGAGGCGGATGCCTATTGTCCTCCCAGGATACCCTTGAGTCCGCTAACACCATCGCTTCTATTAGCGTGTTGATTCCTATGATGATAGTCATTAGCACTCATTGTAATGGCTAGAATCCGAAAACGTCAGTATTCAAGAATAGCGGGCTAACGCCGCGTTCACCTTGCCCCGCTGCTTTGAGCGGGGTCGGGTGCAGGGGAAGTTCGGCGGCGGTAGCCGCCCGCCTGCGCCGGAGGGAGCGCGGCGTTCGGTCGGCGGCGGCAGCGTCCGACCGAACGGATAAGGATTCAGGCGGCATGGTCAAAAGGTGTCTGCCAGAACCAACTTGCAAGCTGCCGCATGAATCCTGTTGAACGAAGCCGGTTCGGTTCGCTATGTGGAACTTGGGTAGGATGATAGCAGTGGTGAAACGACTCAATGATACCAGATAATGATGACAAGTATCAAAGAAAAAGGGGCGTATGGACAAAAAAGCGATGTCATTCGCATCTAAAGCCGTTTGTTTGGGGGTTGTCGCCGGTGGTAGCCTGCCGGCATCATGGCACATTTACAGGCGGTAACTGACGCTGGTCGTGACAACGTCCGGCTACAGTCCATCTGCGCTATCTGCGCCATCTGTGATTTCTTTTTCCCGACTACGGGTTGGTTGTCGTTTCCCCCTCGGACGCTGGCGGTTCGGGGGGAGGCGGGGAAGGCGGTTCTACGCCGGGCCCATACTGGTAGATGTTCTGCCAGGGCACGTAATGGCTGAGGATATCTTCATCAATAATCACCTGCCCATCCCGATTGTATACCGTGCGATGCACCGTCACGTCGGAGCCTTCTGCGGCCCAATCCACCTGCTTGATCTCCCCTTCCGCCAGTTCCTCGTTATATTCCCAGATGTCCGGTTTCGCCGGCTGGATGTTGCGAATGACCGGGTTGCTCTTCTCCACCGTGCGTCCCATGCTGGTGCTGTAGAACTTGAACCACAGCGATTCGTACGTCTCGTTGTAATAGTTCTCAATTAGTAGATAGTAAGGCGTATTGTTTACAAAACGCAGGTCTACGATAGGCGAGTAAACGGTGGCATCCATGCCTGGCCCTTCGCCCGCTTCGTAGTAACCGACGCGGTAGCCGTGGGCCCACCGTTCCTCAATGGGGAAACCGCCCCAAAACACGCTCTGGAACAGCGTCGTGCTTACCTGGCAGACGCCGCCGCCCACGCCTTCAATGGTGCGCCCGCCAAAGATAATCAGCCCGGTTTCATACCCTTCTTCCTCGCTGATTTCACCCAGATAATGGTTAAAGGAGAAGGCTTCACCAGGAGCCACGACAATGCCGTAAAACTTAGCCGCCGCGCGGGCAATGTTATGTTTGCGCTCCGGCGAGGAGCCGGCAAACCAGGTTGTGCTTTCGCTGACCAGTTCGGTAATACCCAGTTCAGCCGCCGTTGCCTCCTTATGCGCCACAGGCGCAATATCCATCACGATAAAGGGCAGCGAGCGGTTCTGTGTATAGACTTGCTGCATGAACTGGGCCAGTGTGGCCTCGACGTCTAACTGCCGGCCATTCACGTGCGGTTCCACCACCACCAGTTCGCGTGTGTTATCATCAAAATAGAAGCGAGCATTGACGGGTTCGCGGTATAAGGCTGCGCTGGCCTGGGTCAACCAGTTGCGCACGCCGTTTTCGTCTATTGTCACGCTGTGGTAAAACGTGCCATCTGGCTGGCTCACCAACTCAATGTGCAGCCAGGACTTCAATTCTTCAGGCGTAATAGCCGTGCGCGTCAAATCGTCGTCGGCCAGCGGCTGCTGCAAATAGAACGTCATCGGACTGCTAATAATATTCTGGATACGCTGCGCCGCTTCACTGGTATCCAGCACGCGTGGCTGGTTCGCCAGGAAAGGCAGTTGCAGTTGGGCGTTACGCAAATCTCCCACCGCCGCCAGCAGTTCGCTCTTGAGCTGCGCTTTGTCTAACAGTCGCCCGACCTGCGCTGGCGTATAACCAACCTGGTTGCCATCAAAGGCCAGCGTGGCATCCACGCCACCCTGTTCTACAGTGGTCGCCAGGTCGTTGACTGCTTGATCCAGGCGGGCCTCATCAATAAGCACAATCGGAGCCACGTGCCGGCCGTAATACCAGGTCTCAAACTGCACGCGCAAGTCGTTAACCCCATCCTCGCCGCGTCCAATCTGATAGGCTGTGCGCGCGGAAGCTGCCGCATCCAGCGATACGCCCAGGTCCGCCAACGATAGGCGCCACACCTCTCCCGTCGTGGCATCAGACAACGTTATGGCCTGCTCTTGCGCATAGGGAAACGCGGTCGCTACGGCCTGCTGGGCTTCTGGCAGCGTCATCTGGCTCAAGTCTACGCCCCCAATAGACACGCCCGTGTAAATACGGTCGGCGTGGCGAGTCTGGTAACCGGTCACGGTTACCGCCAGGGTGAGGCTGAGCAGTACCAGAAAAAACAGGGGCACGGACAGAAACCAACCCAGATTGCGCAGGATGTGGTGCAGAGAGGAATAGGGGGGGGCGCTGGAAGTTGCTTGCATACAAGACCTGTGTGTAGAAGAAGCTGTGCTGTCAGGCAGTTACACCGGGCATTATAACACGGTCACCGCCAAACGGTTGGGCATCTAAGCTGCGCTTAAGCTGAGCAGAAGATCAACTTCGGCGCAGAAGTTGGCCTTCTCGGAACTGGCTCATGACGTTTTAGCCTCGGCCCAAACCGTATCAAACTCTTCTACAAAATAGCCGGCAAACGCCGGATCATGCACAATGAGAATGTTTTCGTCGTTCTGGCGGTTGGCGCTGTCGCTAAAGTTAAACGAGCCCAGAATCACCGTTTGCCGGTCAATGATGACCACTTTGTGGTGCATCATGTATGAATTGCCATCCAGCCGCACTTCTAATTGAGGCAGATTGGCCTCTTGCATCAAGGGATAGTAGCTAAACTCTGTGTCTGCCCCTACCGTCTCAAACACGCCCCTGACGGTCACCCCCGCTTCGGCTTGCGCCAACATCGCTTCGCCAATCTCGTCGTTGGTGAATGAAAAAGCCAGGAACAGGATTTCACTTTGGGCCTGGTTGATGGTCTCGGCCATGATGGCAGCCAGTTTCTTTTCGGAGGCGAAATAGTTTTCTAATTCCACCCCCGCCGCCGTTATCTGTTCGTTGGGCGTGTTGTCTGGCGAGGTAGGGCCAAAGCTGCGGTCAACGTACATTTCATCCATTTCCGCCGTGTAATTAGCCGCTAACAGGGGTAAATCAAATTCAACGAAGTTGTTATTGTGGCAGTAAACGTCATTGGAGGCCAGGTTCATGGAACCCATCCACACGTACCGCTCATCAATAACAATGAATTTATTATGCATCAGGGCCGTGCGTTTATCTTCAATCACGCTGATGCCATTGCGTCGCAGACGGTTGATGGATGAGAGTTCGGCGTTGTCCGTATCCGTCACCACGCGCACCGGGATGCCCCGCTTTTCCAGGTCAATCAGGGCGTCAACGATGGCCGGGCTGTCCAGATCAAAGGCGGCCACGTCTACGCGCGCGTTGGCGGCGCTGAGGGCGGCGGCGACTTCCTCGTCAATGCCGCCCACCCGTTCCGCTTCCGCCGGGCAGGTAGGGTTGGTGAAAAAAATCTGGTACCAGTCGGCAGGTTCAACAACCACTGCGGTTGTGTTGTCCGGCGGTTGCTCGACGACGACCGGGACGCTGACAATAGGGGTTACTACAATGACTTCGGGGACATCGCTGGACATCAGTCCAAACGGATCCACGCCAATAATGACAGCCAGAAACAGCAGCAGGATGGCAAAAATGCCGGCAGAGGCAGAACGCTTCTTCATATGTATTTTTAGTCCTGATAGGGCGCGCGCCAGGCAGTTTGGCTAACGATAAACATCGGCAACGGGCAACTTTGGGCGCGTATGCGTTCG
>CAZDSN010000449.1:0-4159 GCA_964507675.1 uncultured Ardenticatenaceae bacterium
AGGGTGGGGGAAAGCTGCGGAGGCGCCGGGGAAGTGGGTAGGGGGCGCGGCGCGGGCAGCGCGGGCGGCAGGGAAACGCGGCGACTGGTGAAGAATAGGGTATACGGATCGGCGACGCTGCCGCGCAGCAAGGCTAACAGGCTGCCGTTAGGGGTAATGCCCGTCGTTACGCCGGTCTCGTCTGTTCCTGCCGGCAGGGATAACGATTCAGCCAGCAGCCATTGGTCGCCCTGCCACTGCCACTGGTGCAAAACGTCTGCCGTCCATTGCAGCAACTGCGCCTGACCCAGGCCAGCGGCGGCAGCGGCCGGCCCGGATTGGGTGGAGACGCGCTGGGCCGCCTGCCAGGTGAGGCCACTGTCCCAGGATACCTGATGCCACAGCGCAGAACGGCTGTCATCCGCCGTTTGCCAGAAACGATGCAGCATCTGCGGCCCACCGCTAAGCAGGTCATACCAGCGCGGCGGATCATCTGTGACGATTTCGGCAGCGGCAAAGGTAAGGCCGCCATCGGTAGATTGGCTGGCATAAAGGGCGGTGGCGGCGGCCAACGAGGGCATTTGGGTGCGCGCCCAGGCCACGTGCAGCACAACAGGAGCCGCCGCGTCGTCAACGGCGGTCACGGCCAGGCGCGGCTGGGAGACGCCCTCCCAGCCAGCGGCGGCGGCGGCAAAAACAGTGACAGGTTCAGACCAGGATTGGCCGCCATCGGCGGATTGGGTGAGGTAGATGCCGCGCGCCTCGTTAAAGGGCACGGCATAAGCGACATAAATGATGCTGCGACCAGACCCATCTGCGGCGGCGGCAATCACAGGGGCAACGGCGGCTGTTTGCGGCTGCGGCAGCGCCAGCGGCTCCGACCAACTGCTGCCAGAAGCGGCAGCCGCAGCGACAGTCTGGCTAAAGTAGAGCGCGCCGTTGCCGCCGGCGGCGACCAACAGCAGCCGGCCACGGTTGTCGGCGACCAGACCGGGCGGCCCGGCGGCGGCGCCCGGAAGAGTGAGGACGGGCACGGGTAAGGACCAGTTGGCTCCATCCCAACGGGCATAATGAATAGCGTCTGGCCTGTCGCCGGCGTCCGGCTGTGACCAGACCAGATGCACCAGACCGTCCCCATCTATGGCCAGGGCCGGCGCGGCGCTGCCGGCAGCCGCGGCCAGCGCGGCTGGTTCCGACCACACCGGCGGCGGCGGGAACCAATCGGCCAACGCCGCCAGCGGGCGGCTGGCAGCCCAGATGTCCTGACTTTGGGCAGCGTCGCACCCCACCAGGAGAAGCCGGCCGGCGGCGACTAGCGCCATTTGCTGGCAGCCCAGAGCCAGGGGACGGTAGGTGTCTGGGTGGCGAAAGGCGCTCAGGCCGGTCTGGGATTGGGGCAGGCTCCACTGCTGCCCATCCCAGGCGAGCAGAACGGGCTGCGCGGGCAGAACGGCAAATAGCAGCAGCGAAGAATTGCCGGCAGGGGCCAGCCATTGCACTGTTTGGGGGCAGTCCGTCAGGGGGAGCGGCTGGGCTGGTCGCCAGGTAGCGCCGTTGTCAGCAGACCATTGGTGGTAAAGACGGCAGGTATCGCCGTTGTGCCCGGCTGTCCACCCCAGATGCACAGTGGCATCTGGGCCAGCGTACACCAGTGGGCGAGCGGGGCCAATCCCGTCCACCCGGTCATCAGGCGCGCGCTGGTCAACGATGATGGGTTGGTCCCAGGTTGCGCCGCCGTCGGGGGAACGGCTGAAGAAAATCTGCTCCAGAGGCGGGTTATCCCAGACCAGAAAGAGGGGGGCAGCGGGGGAAGCAGCAAGCTGGAGTGTGGCGCTGCCGGCATCCAGGGCGCGCAGGTAAGGAGATTGGTAAAGCAAAACTGGCTCAGACCAGGCAGCGGCGCTGCCGGCAGATTGTTGGTAGAAAATGCCGGCAGGGGCCGCGGCGGCGGCCTGTCGCGCCAGATAAGCCAGATGCAGGCGGCCATCTGGGCCGGCGGCAGCGGACAGCGTCAGGGCGCGTTCGGCCAGCGGCTGCGGCGCAGCCCAGGCAGCCGCAGCGGCAAATTCCGCTCGCGCTACCCAACTGACCTGTAACAAGGCGGCGGCGTCAATCCAAAAAGCGTAAATAGTTTCGCCAGCAGCCGCCAGGGTGGGACGGAATGCGCCAAAAGGGAAAGCGACAGGAGCGGGCGGCAGCCAGTTATATGGGACGTCATTCAGGACGCCCTGCGTGAGCATAGGGCCAGCCAGAGCGTCGCGCCACAGTACGTATGCCAGACCGTCCTTATCTATAAAGAGCAGCGGATCGGCGGCGGCGCCTGATTGGGAAAGATTTTGCGGCGGCGACCAGTCGCCACCCGTGGGGGTCTGGGATAGGGCAGGACGAACCGGGCGGCCAATGAGCAGCAGCGCCAGCAGCAACCAGAAGGATGGCAAGAATCGCTGCCTCATGAGGAAACGGGCAAACCGCTGTCGGTGGAACTCCAGCTCAAGTGCTGTAAGCCAACGCTGAGGGCGGAGCGCAGGGTGGAGCGATCGGAGAGCAGCATTTTCAGGTACGTGAACAGGGGGCCGGGGCGGAAGGCCCATTCACGGAAGGCGCGTTTTTGCCAGTAAAGGAGGCGTTCTGCCGGCATTTGCGGGTAATCCAACACCGTGCCCCGATCCATGTCCACCTGTTCCCAGCGCGTGCCGGGGCGGAACCAGTCGTTTTCCACTACCTCAAAAAAGAAGGGCGTGCCCGGATAAGGGGCGGCAACGTGAAACAAGGCAATGTCCAGCGGCAGCTTTTTGGCAAAATCAATCGTCTGGCGGACTGTCTCTTCCGTTTCCCCAGGCAGACCAATGATAAAATAACCCCAGTTCATGATACCCGCCTGCCTGGCCCAACGCAGCGCCCGCTCCGCCTTATCGGGGTAGGCCCCTTTGCGGGCATGGCGCAGAATTTGTTCGTTGCCGCTCTCAATGCCCCAGGAAATGAGCCAGCAGCCGGCCTGAGCCATCATTTGCAGCATCTCCTCATCCACGTAATCCACGCGGCTGTTGCACGTCCAGCGGATATTCAATTGCCCGGCAATCATCAACTGGCACAGGCGCATCACCTGTTCGCGGTTCACGGTGAACAGGTCGGCGTACATGTGGATGTTGTGGATGCCGTGCTGCTTCAGTATCCCCATCTCTTCCACAATCTTTTCCGGCGAGCGCAGCCGCACCGTGTATTGGTAGCTGACGTGTTTGATGCAGTAGGTACAGCCGGCGGTGCAGCCGCGGCTGGTGACAATAAAGGTAAAGGGTCCCTTAATCAGGGGCATCCGGTAACGCTGCAAGGGCAGCAGTTCGTGTTGGGGATGGGGCAGGTCATCCAGCGAGCGGATAAAGGGGCGGGTCAGATTTACCACTATCTCCGCGCCGTTGCGCCACACCAGTCCTTTAATGCCGTGCATGTCCACGCCGCCAGCGGCGTCCATCGCGGGTTGGTAGAGCGGATCATGGGCGGCGAACAGCTTTTGAATGGGGGGTTGGCGTTCGGCGATACGGTTTTCCAGATGATCCAACAGGTCGCGGATAGTCAGGTCAGGTTCACCCAACAGAATATAATCCAGAGCCGGGTAAGGGCGCATCGTTTCGCGGGGAATGGGGGTAACGTGCGTGCCGAAGGCGATGGTTTGCGCGCCACGCGCTTTCGCCAGAAAGCAGCCATACATGTCGTTTTCCAGCGTGGGCGCAGTCACCTGCGTCAGGTAATAGCGGGGCTGGTATTCATCTAGCAGGCGCGCGAACTCCGGCCAGCCCAGGCGCTCGGCGTTGGCGTCAATGATGGCGACGCGGTAGGGCGGGTCAAGCAGGGCGGCCATTTGCGCCAGCGAGACCTGGGGCCAGACCATATTTTCGCGCGTGCGCCGCCCGACGCGGTGTTGGGTTCTTATCCACAAACCGCCATCGGGTGTGGGCGGGTTTACCAACAGAATATCCACGGCTTTGGCGGAACGAGGCCGGGCTAACAACCCTTGACGCACAATGGGGTCGGCGTCGGGGAAGTTTGCCATGCGCAGCGATGGCAGACGGCGCGTGCCCAGGTTGGTGGGGGGAGTATGGTTAATGGGTGAATTCATGATTGGGTGAGTGGTTACCTGTTGTCGCGCAGTTCTTGCAACACGCGCTGGAGGATCCAACTGAGG
>CAZDSN010000450.1:0-4151 GCA_964507675.1 uncultured Ardenticatenaceae bacterium
GTCACACGAATGCGCGGCAGCAAGAGGTGGTTGTCAATCCAGTGACCATCGGAAGCCAGGATATTCTGGCGCGCGCCGCGGCCATCCAACAAGGCCAGATCAGGTTGGTAAACGCCCGCGCACACGCTTTCATCCAGGTGCAGCGTTACAGCGGCCTGGTATACCTGACCTGGAGCCAGGTCCGCGAGATCGACAGGCAGGCTGCTGGTCAGGCGTGGCGCGCCGGCTTCATCCAGCAACTGCACCTGGACTACGTTCCCCGGTCGCGCCGCCGGCAGCGCTTCCCAGTACAACAGGATGGTCAGGTCGCCGGGGGCCGGCAGCAACCGCGCGTTGAAATCATATCCTACCAGGCGAGCCTGATCGTTGAAATTTTGGTCCTGCGCGTTGGAGTATGCCCCCGCGCGCGCCACAATCGCTAGCGTGCCTAGCGGCAACGCATCCCCCAATTCCCGCCCCTCCGCATTCGTAATGCCCAGGCGGTAACCTGCCGGCGCATACAACCCTATCTGCACCACTGCCTGGGCCGGAGCATAGGCAGTTTCGGGCAAATGGAGGCGGATCTGGTCTACAAAGCGGTCGCCGGGCCGCCACTGGCTGGTGGGGAAATTGCCCAGGCCAGGATGGGTGTCCCGCTGCGCTATCAGCGTCGTGTTAGCGGTGTCTAGCAGATGGACAAACAGGAGGTAATTGCCTGGCGGCTGCCCTGTCACTTCCCAATACAGGGTAACGTCCAGTGGCATACCTGGTTCCAGAGTTGTCGGGCTTACCTCGTAACCACGCAGGCGGGCAAAGTAATCAAACTGGAGGGCAGTCGGATTGGACAAAACCGCATCGGCGGCAAACGTGGGGGGACGAGCGTAAGCAGGCGCCAGATAACCCACCAGCGCCGCCAGAGACAGCAGGAACATGCTCCCGTTAGCCGCTAAGGCCAGCCTGCCGGCAAATCCGTCTCCAGCCCGCCGCGTCAAAAAGTTTAGCCAGGTATGCAAACCATAGAAGATAAGAATAGACAGAGCCGGCAGCCCAGGAAAGAAAAAGCGCCCCATCGCCCCTGCCGGACTGACCAGCATGTAGTTAAATAGCACCAGGAAAAACAGCAGCGCGTCCAGCCCCAACAGCAGCGCCCAGGCGGCGTCCCGCCTCTGTTGACGCAGCACACCCAGGGCTGCGCCTACCAGGCTCAAACCCACCAGCCATTGCAGCGCCGCGTAGACCCCATTGGGCAGGGGAATCTGCCCAAAGCCAAACCGCCCCCACAAAGACGACCAGGCGTTGGGCAGTTCCAATATCGCCAGGTCGAAGCTCTCCCGCGGGTCGCGCACGCCCCATAGCTCCGTCAGTTCACGGAATCCGGTAGGGTCGCCATAGAGCATCTGGTTACGCACAAACCACCAGCCAGCTATGAGCAGGGTGACAATCAAGGAAATGAACGCAGCCTGCCACCACTGCCGCCACTGCCGCCGCCGCCAGGCAACCCAGGTGATTGTCAGGGCAATAAGCACGCCCGCCGCCGCCAGGCTGAACTTGCTCAACAAAGCCAGACCAAAAGCCGCGCCTAACCATACGCCCCAGCGCCAGCTCAAGCCATCCGGATCGCGCAGCAGGCGCACGCAAGCCAGGACGACCAGCCCGCCGCTGCCGGCAGCAATCACGTCATTGTTAATGGCCCCGGCCATGTACAAAAACATGGAGTTGAAAGCGATAAAGGCGGCGCTACCCAAAGCCATGCCCGGCCTGCCGGGCCAGATAGCGCGGCCAATGGCCCACGTCACCCACACCGTCCCAGCCCCTATGAGCACATTCAGGAAACGGAGCAGGTGCGCCGCCAGGGCATCCCCGTGCCAGGGAAAGGCTTCATCCACACCGTGTAAATATTGTGTTTTGTTGTCAACGCCTACTTCCCAATAGCGGTAAGCGTAAAATGGATTTTGTGGTGGCGTGTAGCACAGAGCGTGGTCGCTCTGCACCCAACCTGTAACCAATGCGCCCAGAACGTAATACAGTGGAGGATGATGGCTTTGGGAACGGCAAGGCTCCTGTCCTTGAACGGGCAGGGCGCGGTTAACGACGAGGGTGCGCACAAAGCGGTAGTGGCGCAGTTCGTCGGTGGCCTCAAACAGCGGGTTGACCACGCTGTAGGCCGCGCCCAGGCAGATGAAAGCCAGGAGCAGCAGGATGATAGCTTTATCTGGCAACCAGGGTCGCCGCTGCTTGTGCCGCCAGATCATGCGTGTGGGTTCCTTTGTCGAACAGGAGCGGCGAACCGGGTGATGGCTCGCCGCTCACCAATAACACAACGCCGTCACTGTACCGCATTATTCCCCGCTTTTCCACCCGGGTTGGCGTTACAGCGGCTTGCGGTAGGTGATATGTTGTTTAATGACCTGGAAGCCCATGCTTTGATACAGGCGCAGCGCCCCGGAGATATTTTCGGCGTCCACACCCAAAGCCGCCTCGGTCATGCCCTGGTTTTTGAGTACCTGGAAGCTGCGGGCGATGAGGGCGCGGGCCAATCCCAGTCGTCGCCAGGGGCGACGCACGCAGATGGTTTCAGTATAACCGCGCCGCCGCCCATATTCGGCGTTTTCGGCTTCGTCAATGAAGTTCAGGACCATGCCGGCAACTTCATCGCCCGCCCAGGCCACCTGCCACAAATGCGGCATGAAGGTGGGGAGTTCCAGCCATTCGGCGTACTGCTCTTCGGGCCATTCGACCATGCCCCAATGGTCGCGGAATGCTTCCCGCGCCGCTTCCCAGATGGTACGGTAATCGGCGGGATGGGCTGGACGCAGTTCCAGACCTGCCGGCAGCGGCAGGTCTGGAATGTTTTCCAGGTCTGGACGTACCATGCTGAAGCCGTAGCGCACGGGTTGGTAGCCGGCGGCTTCCAGCAGGGCGCACCAGTTGGTCTCGCTCTGCGAAGCCCAACAGTGGAAGTATTGCCCGCCAGCGGGATGGCTGGCGGCTATCTGACGCAGGCGGGCTTCGTTAAACGCCAGCATATCGCGCTCAACGCCTTGCCCCCGAAATGCCGGCAGCAAGAAAACAAAGTGCCCATACAGTCGTACGCCATCCAGCAGTTCTTCCCACCACACCCGGCTGTAGCCCACGACCTGCCCATCTACTTCAGCGAAATTCATATCGGTGTAGGGATCGCTGTTGACCAGGTGTTCGTAGGTGCGGGCGACGTCAGCGACGCTGCTGACGCGCTCAATACCATCCGCTTCTTTGCTGCCTTCAATAACAGCCACCATGAGTGGGTAATCCGACGGGCCGCGAAAGCCGCGAAAACGAAGCCCAGGCACAGAAATCGCCACAGGCATCAAGAGTGTGTCATCCAGATGTAAGGCTTGCATACAATCCTCCATTCAAGCGTGATACCACGCCAAAAGATTTACAGATCGTTATCCATGTAACGTGTCCAAAGTTCGTGCGTCATAGCCAGCGCATCTGGCGGCGTGCCATCTGGTCCAACCACGCGGTAGCGAGCGAAGTATTGGCAGAGACGAGTAACATCTCGTTCCAACAGAGCCAGCCCATTGGCGTTGTACCAGGGGTCTACGGCCTGGGGAAAGTCAATAATCCTGGCTTTACCATCCCAATACAGAATGTTGTACGCCGAGAAGTCGCCATGGATAACATCATGGGCCAGCATCAACACCACATCTTGCCATAACTGGTCAAACATGCCCTGCGCCTGATCCTTCTCCAGCCGGATATAGTGTAGCGGCGGTGCCGCCGTACGCCCTTCGCCCAGGTACTCCATTAGAATGGCGTGGCCTTTGTGTCCAAGGGGTTCGGGGATGTGGACGCCGGCTTCATATAGTTTGCGCATCATCTGGTATTCGTGGCCGATCCAGGTATCGAGCATCACTTGTTTGCCATAGCCTGTGCGCTGCTCAATAGCCCGCGCCGTGCGCCCGTCCAGCAGATCAGCCGCCCGCAGCCCCTGCTCGCGGCTGCTGTAACGGCCTTCGCGGTAGGCGGCGTCATTCTTCAGGCTGCGGAAGATGGCCGGGCGATAGATTTTGGCGGCGACAGTGGGCACACCTAATGTTTCGTGAGCAGTGCAAACGTAGACCGAGGCTTCCTTGCCGCTCTTGACGTTATAAAGCACATCCGTGATGTACTCTTCTTCATAGAAACCT
>CAZDSN010000451.1:0-1902 GCA_964507675.1 uncultured Ardenticatenaceae bacterium
GATAGCCAGCATCAATCCGTTGTCCATCGTACAAGACTGGCAACATAACTTCGCATTTGACCCTTATACCGCGCTTTTGCAATTCATACAGTAAACATTGTTGGTAAGTGGACTCTAGCAGACCTGGACCCAAAGCGCGATGTACGCTTACCGCCGCGTCTATGATTTCCTTACCAACTGCTTCTATGTCCATATTTCCCCACCGCAAAGCGTCTGGGAGACTTTGTTTTTACCGCAAAGACGCCAAGGGCGCAAAGGGGGTTTCCCTTTTCTTCGCGTTCTTAGCGTCTTGGCGGTGAGTTGTTTTTTTACCGTCCAAATTTGGCTTGCAGCAGGTCGGAGAGGGTGGGTTGGCCGATGGATTGGAGTTCGTAGCGGACGCGCTGGCTGGGGATGTTGATGGCGATCAGGCGGCCCAGGTCTATGGGGGTGGCGATGATGACCAGGTCGGCGGGGGTGTTGTTGATGGTTTCGGCCAGGTCGGCCATTTGCTCGCTGCCGTAGCCCATTGCCGGCAAAACCGGCCCGGTTGACGGATATTTGGCATAAGTAGCCGCTATGGAGCGGACTGCGTAAGGGCGGGGATCAATGATGGCGGCGGCGTCAAAGGAGCGGGCGGCCACTACCCCTGCGCCATAAGCCATTTCGCCGTGCGTCAGGGTGGGGCCATCTTCGACGACCAGCACCTTCTTGCCGCGAATAGCGGACGGGTCATCCACAAAAATAGGGGAAGCGGCTTTGACAATGGGGGCGGTGGGGTTGACGCGGCGGATGTTTTGTTGGACGGCAATCACGTTGTCGTAATCGGCGGTGTCTACTTTGTTGATGACGACGACATCAGCCATGCGTAAATTGGCCTCGCCGGGATGGTAGCGGAGTTCGTGGCCGGGGCGATGGGGGTCGGTGACGACGACGTGGAAATCGGAGCGGAAGAAGGGGACGTCGTTGTTGCCGCCGTCCCAGACCACAATGTCGGCTTCGGCTTCCGCCTGGCGCAGAATGGCTTCGTAGTCTACGCCGGCGTAAATGACGGCTCCCATATCCACATACGGTTCGTACTCTTCGCGCTCTTCAATGGTACAGTCATAGCGGGCCATATCCTCATAGGTGGCAAATCGCTGCACGGCCTGGGCTACCAGATTGCCGTAGGGCATGGGATGGCGTACGGCTACGACCCGCTCATAGCCCGTTGCTTTTAAGGCGCGCACGATATGGCGCGAGGTCTGGCTCTTGCCACAGCCGGTACGGACTGCGCCAATGGAGACCACCGGCTTGCTGGATTTGAGCATGGTGCGCTGCGGGCCGAGCAGGCGAAAATCGGCGCCGGCAGCCAGGGCGCGCGAAGCCAGGTGCATGACGGTTTCGTGGGAAACGTCGGAGTAGGAGAAGACGACCTGGTTTACTGCCAGGGTATCAATCAGCTCTTCCAGGTGGGATTCGGCGTAAATGGGAATGCCTTGGGGATAGAGGGGGCCTGCCAGTTCGGGGGGATAGCGGCGGTCGTCAATGTTGGGGATTTGGGTGGCGGTGAAGGCCACCACTTGATATTGGGGGTTGTGGCGAAAGACGGTGTTGAAGTCGTGGAAATCACGCCCGGCAGCGCCGGCAATCAAGATACGTTCAGGTTGTGTGGAAGCCATATCTACTCCTGTAGTGGGATGGGTGTCTGTTGGGCTGCGACAGGGACAGCGGCAACAGCGATGTGATCATATCAAACATTAGCCTATTCCACCACCGGGAAGAAGGAAGAGGGAAGACCCCTATCTCCCAACCCCCTTCCCCCTGAAGGGGGAAGGGGGCTTTTTCCTTAGGGCGAGGGGCGCTGCGCGCCTCTTGCCCTCCATGGCCCCTACCCTGACTTATGTTTATTGAAGTTGATCTTATGAAAAGTAATGTTATAAT
>CAZDSN010000451.1:2002-4149 GCA_964507675.1 uncultured Ardenticatenaceae bacterium
CCCTACCCTGACTTATGTTTATTGAAGTTGATCTTATGAAAAGTAATGTTATAATGCCTGTTAGCTTTTTTCTGACATAATCAATTCACATCCTGTTCGTTTTTTTGCTACACGAAAATTGATATGCTCACTTTGTCTTGCTTTACTTCAAGGAACTTGTCATGAAAGAGCAGCTAGCCACCTTTCTGGACTTTCTGCAAGCTGAACGGAGGTATTCGGAAAATACCACGGCAGCCTATAAGAATGACCTCGGGCAGTTCGCCAATTTTTTGGCCCAAGAGTTCAAAGAGGTCGTGTCCTGGGACGCGGTAACCCCCGAAATTGTGGCAGCCTATGTGGCTGACATGAAAAATGGCGACTACGCATCTTCCACGGTAGCCCGTAAAGTGGCCGCTATTAAATCCTTCTTTCACCACTTGATGGCGCGGGAGATAGTGCAGAGCGATCCGACGGCAGCAATTGATTCGCCCAAGGTGGAGAAGCGCCTGCCAGTTACCCTCTCCAGCGGAGCCATCGAACAACTGCTGCAAGCCCCCAGCACCAAAGAAGAGCAGACGCCAAAGCATTTACGTGACGCCGCCCTTTTGGCATTACTATACGCAACGGGCATGCGGGTCACCGAAGTTGTCTCGCTCAAGGTGAATGACATTGATCTGGCAGCGCAGCAACTCCGCAGTCCAGGTAAGGATGAGAATGGACGGCTGCTGCCGTTTGATGCCGGCACAGCCCACAGCCTGTACCAATATCTGGAAAAAGGACGCCCGCATCTGCTCAAGTACGACAATGAAGCGGCGCTGTTTCTGAATCATCGCGGCCAGCAGTTGACGCGGCAAGGGTTGTGGCTCATTATTAAGTCCTATGCCCGCGAAACCAACCTGGATGAAAGCGTCACCCCACACACGCTGCGCCACAGTTTTGCGGCGCACAAACTCCAGAGCGGCAGCAACTTGCAGACGGTGCAGCAACTGCTCGGTCACGCTAACATCTCCACCACCCAGATTTACGCCCAAATTGATAAGGATGAACCAGCGGAAGCATAAAGCGGCTCCGCTATTGGGATGAGGTAATAGGGGCGACTGTGCGCCCACAACTGCCCGCACCGCCTGTTTTAGCCGCTATGCCGCTCCCGTCAGATACACCCTATGCCTGAGTTCTTCAGCCGTCCCCACTACGAAAGCGCGGCAGCCGCCGTGCGCCAGTATTCTAGCCTCCAACCCACTATCGGCCTGGTGTTAGGTTCGGGCTTAAGCAGTCTGGCCGACCAGGCAGAAGCGGCAGACATTATCCCGTATGACGAGATCCCTCATTGGCCGGCATCTACCGTCGCGGGGCACGCCGGGCAGGTTGTGTTAGGGAAACTGGCGGGACAAACGGTCATGATCTTGCAGGGGCGCACGCACTTTTATGAAGGTTACCCCATGAGCCAGGTAACGCTGGCTGTGCGTGTCATGTATCTTTTGGGCATACGCACTCTGATCGTGACCAATGCCGCCGGCGGCATCAACAGTTCATTTGCGCCGGGCGACCTGATGCTAATCCAGGACCATTTGAATTTGCCTGGGTTAGCCGGTCAGAACCCGCTGCGGGGGGTGAATGATGAACAGTTTGGACCTCGCTTCCCGGACATGACGCAGGCGTATGACCCAGACCTGCGCCGTGTGGCGCAGGAAGTGGCCGCCGAACTCGGTATCAGTCTGCGCCAGGGCGTTTACGCTTTTGTGGCCGGACCGAGCTACGAAACGCCAGCGGAGCTGCGCTTGCTGCGGGCGCTGGGCGCAGATGCTGTGGGTATGTCCACGGTTCCGGAAGTTGTGGTGGCGCGACATGCCGGCATGCGCGTGCTCGGCATTTCCAGTATTACCAACATGGCCCGGCCAGACCCCCCTGCTGGTACCCAACTGCTGCATGCCGAAGTCCTGGAAATCGGGCGGCAAATCGTGCCGCGCTTGCAGAGCCTGGTGTATGGCGTCATCTCACGCCTTTGAGGCCAGATGGTAGCTGCTGGCTGGCCGGAAAGAGGATCGGCCTGTTAAGCGATGGCTCGGGCTGTTCCGCAGAGTTTTTAGCTGGCCGCGTTCTGCCAACGGCTTCCGCTCAGATTGCCCAGTCCGACGTCGATTCGACTCTCGCCAACCGTCAGCGCCTGG